>JBAWFY010000710.1:0-5246 GCA_049592335.1 Occallatibacter sp. | reverse complement strand
CTGCTGCGGATCGTAACGATAGAAGGGATTGGTAGAGTCAACTTCGTAGGGCTTGTTCTTAAAGGGAATCTCCTGGTGCTCGATGCCGAGGAGTTTGGTGGTGTTGTGGACCGTGCAGTTGCCGTTATTGTTGTCGCAGACGGTGCAGTAGAGCATGTGATTGCCGAGGATGCGATCCATGGCCTCGCGCTGCGCCGCCGATGCGCGCGGAGAATTGGTCTCCACGCGCATGCCATCCGCAGCCGGCGTGGCGCAGGCGCGCACCAGCTTGCCGTCGGCTTCCACCATGCAGGTGTCGCAGGTCTGGATTGGACCAAGCTGCGGGTGATAACAAACCTGGGGAAGCTCAACACTGTCGCGCGCGCCCGTGCGGACGGCTCGCTCGGCCTTGTTCATCCGATTGATCAAATCGATCAGGCGTTCGCCCTGCGCAAACTCCAGGGGAATGCCATTCACAGTCACCAACATGCTTGTCACGACCTCCCGCGACCGAGCTTCTTCTATATATATTGCGCGCGTCACATCATTATTGCGGCAAACACCGCGACCCGCCCGCATAAACGACGAATCTCCGCCCGCGCAAAAAGCCGATCAGCGTCATTCCCATCTCCCGCGCCAGTTCCACGGCAAGACTCGAGGGCGCGGAAACCGAGGCCATTACAGGAACGCCTGCGGCCAGCGCCTTCTGCGCGATCTCGAAGCCGCCGCGCCCGCTGACCATGAGAATCGATTCGGCAAGCGGCAAGTTGCCTCGCTCGATCGCCCAGCCGATCACCTTATCGACCGCATTGTGCCGTCCGATGTCTTCGCGGAGAACCAGCAGCGTCCCTTCCGCATCGAATAACCCCGCAGCATGAAGTCCGCCGGTGCGCTCAAACACTGCCTGCTCGGCGCGAATCGCTTCGGGCATGCCACACAGCACCTCCGGCCGCACGCGAAAATCCGGGTTCGGCGCGCGCAGGCCGCGCCGCCGGATGGATTCGATGGTTGCCTTGCCGCAGATGCCGCAGCTCGATGCCGCAAAGAAGTTGCGTTGCAGTCCGGAGACATCGAAATTCTGCGTCCGCAGTTTGAGATCGACGGTGTTGCTCTTCGTCAGAATCGGTAATTCGGTGGTACGCGCTGCGCCAGTCCCGGCGATCTCATCGGCGCTCTCGATGATGCCCTCGGTGAGCAGGAACCCCGTCGCCAGTTCCAGATCGTGTCCCGGCGTTCGCATGGTCACCGTCACCGGCGCGCCGTTCACGCGAATCTCAAGCGGCTCCTCGACGGCGAGCGTGTCCTCGAGGGCGCGCACAGCGCCGTCCTGCCACTCTCTAACCTTTGTCAGCTCGACACTGTGCGCCGGCGTCTGCATCGCCCCTCTTTTCCGGAACCCTCTTTACGAACCCTCTTGCCGAAATCGACCTTCGCTCACCTGGCCGACGATTGTCAATGTCCGCTCGGAGTCGCTGTTTCCGGGGTTGCTTCGTGCGCTCCCAGCCCGGTTTATGTTAACTTCGGGCTGTGCAGACGCTCGGTGAAAAGCTTGACGATTCCTCGCGTTTCCTCATCGCCACCGAGTTGGTTTCGGTGCGCGGCTCCATGTCCGAGGCGAGCGCGATCAAGGCGCGAAGTTTCGCCAACGAGCTTGTGGCCTGTCCTGAGATCGACTGGATTTCTATTACCGACAATGCCGGGGGCAACCCTCAACTGGCGCCGCTTGCGCTCGGCAGGCCCATTCTTTACGCCGGCAAAGAAGTGGTGATCCACCTTACCTGCAAGGACCAGAACCGCAACGGCCTGGAAAGCGAAGCCTGGATGCTGAACAGCGAGGGCTTTCACAACATCCTGGCCATGACCGGCGATTACCCGGTGACGGGAGCCGGCGGATTGGCTAAGCCGGTCTTCGATATCGACTCGGTGGCTCTGATCGCGCTGCTCAACAAGATGAATCAGGGCCTGGGTGGCGGCGTGGCCAACGGCGGCCAACCGCTGGGAAAAACCGAATTCTGCATTGGCGCCGTGACCACCAACTTCAAGCTGCGCGAAGGCGAGGTGGTTCCGCAGTACCTGAAGCTCGATAAAAAGATCGAAAACGGCGCGCGGTTTATCATCAGCCAGATCGGCTACGATTCCCGGAAGATCTCGGAGCTGCGCTGCTACATGGATGCGCACAGCGCCCACCACACGCCCCTGATCGGCAACGTCTACCTATTAAGTTCACGTGTCGCACAAATCTTTCACGAGGGCCGTATCCCCGGGGTTGTGGTCTCCGATGCGCTTTTCGAGCTCTCGATGCGTCACGGCCAGTCTCCCGATCGCGGCAAGGCCTTCTTCATCGAACTTGCGGCCAGGCAGATTGCCATCTGCCGCGGCTTGGGATATCGCGGCGCATATCTAGGCGGAGTGCACGACTTCAAGTCGATCGAGAAAATTCTAGCTGTGGAACAGTCCTTTGGCCCCGACGACTGGAAGCAGTTTGCCCGCGAAATCCAGTTCTCGCGGCCGGGCGAATTCTTTTACTACGAGGCAAACCCGGAGACCACTCTCGCCGACCCCGCGCGCGAAACGCCGCGGCCACCGGCCCCGAGACGCCACATCACAATGGTCTATGAGATTTCGAAACTGGCGCACAGCACCATGTTCGAAGTGGGCAAGCCGGTTGCAAACGTAGGCGCAAGCCTCTGCGCCCATGCGCGCGATCCCATGCAGGGACCGGCGCCGATGCGGGCGCTCGAGATCCTCGGCAAGTCGGTTCTGTACGAGTGCAAGGATTGCGGGGACTGCTCGCTGCCCGAAATCGCATTTCTCTGTCCCGAATCGCAATGCGCAAAGAACCAGCGCAACGGCCCGTGCGGCGGCACGCGCGGCGGCCGCTGCGAGGTCGATGGGTATGGCGATTGCATCTGGCTGCGCGCCTACGAGCGCATGAAGCATGAGGGCAGGGAGCAGCACATGCTTGACCACGCTCCCGTGATTCAGAATCAAGGATTGCGCCGAACATCGGCGTGGGCAAATCTCTGGCTCGGCCGGGACCATTCGAGTAAGCGCTCCGAGGCGACGCCCAAGCAGCCAACGGCTGCACCCAACGCGCCGGCTGCGCCGGAATCCGAACGAAACGCGGATGCTCCGCCGCCCTCCAAGGACATTTCAGCCGTTCGCTAGATCTATTCTTTTTGAAGGATTTACCTTTGCAGTGGATATTTAGTTGTCGTCTCGACTAAAATCATACTGTATCGGCGGAAACCCCCTTCCACCCCCGGAAAGCAGCAGATCGAGATGCCTCGAAAACTTCACATCATCGGCGAGTTGATGAACAACTCCTACGCTCGCGCGCGCCGGGCTTTTACGGAGCGCAATCCGGCCGGCTACCAGGAACTCGCGCGGCTGCAGGCGCAGGCTGGCGCAGATTACCTCACGCTCAACCTGGACGGAACACAGCGCATTCAGGTGCGACGCCAGGAGATGCTCGACCTTCTGCCCGAGGTGATTCCGGCCATTCAGGAAGCGAGCTCGACGCCCATCGCGTTTGACAATCCCTCAGTCGACTACCACCGTGTGGCGCTCGCACATTACGACCCTGCCAAAAGCGGTCCGCCGATTGTGAATTCGCTGGCGGCTTCGCGCGAGCGGCTCGAGGAGATGGTCGAACTCGTGAAGCACTACGACACGCTCGCCGTGGTGATGGCTTCCGAGACATTCGCACCCGGCGGCACCGCGCAGTGCCTGAATCCGCAGGACTCGTACCGGGCCGCGAAACAGTTCGTCGAGCTTCTCGCGACCAAAGCCGGCCGGCGCAACGATCAGATCATCATCGACACAGGTCTTGCGCCGGTGGGCGCAGACACCTACGGCCTCGTGAATATCGGCCTCGATGCCATGCGGCTCATCTCTGCTGATCCCGATCTCAAAGGCGTGCATCTGATCGTGGGCCTATCCAATTTCGCGTGGGGCACTCCGAAGACGGTGCGGGACGATCTCGAAAAGGCCTACCTCACGCTGGGCACGGAGGCCGGTCTCGACTTCGCGCTCGCCAATCCCGAGAAGAATCCAGCGCCACTGCCCATGGATCATCCCATGGTGGCCAAGCTACGCGAAGCGCTCGAGCAGGGCCGGCCGCTGGAAGGCGAGACCTCTGAGATTTCGGGCTTCCGCCAGGCTGAGGCCATCATGGGCATTTGCCGCGAGACCGAGGCTGTCGACTTCTAATGGAAAGCGCTGCACAAATTCCTGCAGCAAGCGCTGGCCGCCGCATGTGGCTTCGCGTCGGCACGGTCATAGACGGATCGGGCGCCCCACCGCTGCGCGATGCGCACATTGTCTACGACAACGCCGGAATTCTCTACGTGAGCGCAGATTTGCCGCCTGCGGAACTGGTGAAGAACGGCCGCACCTCAATTGCGCCGGACGCCGAACTGCCCGAATACACTTTGCTCCCCGGTCTCATCGATGCGCACACGCACATGTTTCTTGAGGGCGGCGAACTCGATCTCGAAAAGCGTACAGCGTTTTTGAAGCAATCCCCTGAAGATTTGCTTGCGCTGGCCATGGCGCGCCTCGAAAAAATCGTACGTCTGGGCGTGACGGCCATGCGCGACTGCGGCGACAAGGATGGCGTGGGCCTGGCGCTCAGCAGGCTTTGCGCATCGCACGACCGGCCGTTGATGCCCTACATCGACAGCCCGGGCGCGGCCATCCATCGCAAGGGGCGCTACGGCAGCTTCATGGCCGAGCCGCTCGAAGATTTTCCCACGGCTGCCGAATGCGTGGCGGCACGCGTTCAGGCCGGCGCGGACCGCATCAAGCTGATTCCCACCGGCATTATCAACTTCAAAGTGGGAGCAGTCACCGCACCGCCGCAGATGACGACTGAAGAGGTGCGCGAATTAGTCGCCGCTGCCAAAAGCCACAACCGGCAAACCATCGCGCACGGCTCTGGAGCCGATGGCCTGGAGCGCGCAATCGAAGGCGGCGTCGATTCCATCGAGCACGGCTTTTTCCTGCGCGACGATCAGTTGTCCAAAATGGGCGACCGGCAAATTGCGTGGGTGCCCACGTTCGCGCCGGTGCAAAAGCAGGTGGATCACGCAGACCGGCTTGGCTGGGACGCGCAGGTGGTCGCAAATCTCCAGAAGATTCTTGACCGGCACGCGGACACTCTGGTGAAGGCCCATGGCATGGGTGTCGAGACCGTTGCCGGAAGCGATGCCGGTTCATGCGGCGTCGCGCACGGGCTGGGATTTCTTGAAGAGCTCGAATTCATG
>JBAWFY010000709.1:0-2182 GCA_049592335.1 Occallatibacter sp. | reverse complement strand
GTGTATCTCTATCGCGAAGAAACCACCAGCCTCTCGACGCAGGCGAAGACCTACTACGCGCGCATCAAGGTGCTTACGGAAAAAGGCAAAGAACTGGCTTCGGTTCAGATTCCGTTTTTGAGCGGTGAAGCCAAAGTGGATAGGGTGGAAGGAAGAACGATTCATCCCGACGGCACAATCACTCCCCTCAACTTCAAGCCGGAAGATCTAGTGGAGGTTAAGGGGAAGGGGTTTCAAGTTGATTCGATGGCCTTCACGCTGCCTGACGTAGAGGTGGGTAGCGTCCTCGAGTACAGATGGCGAATCAAGTTCAAGGACGAGCCTCCCCTTCCAAGCTGGGAGCTGCAAACGGGCTATTTCATCCATAACGAACATTTCTCCTACAATCTGGGCCCTTGGGGAAAACTAAGGCGCGACTCGACAAAGGGAATCGCCACGCCACAGACGGCTCCCGTGACGTTCGTCTGGAAAAAGGATGAGTTCACGGTAGACCTCGCCGACGTCCCTGCGGCTCCGGACGACGATTGGATGCCGCCCACCAATACAATTCGCTGGCGGGTTGAATTCTTTTCCACCGACGACGATACGATCGACCATTACTGGAAATCGGGACTCGTTTACTGGACCTTCGAAGTTGACCAGTTTCTTACTCCCAGAGGCGCCATCAAGAAGGCGGCGGAATCGATTGTCTCCCCCGATGACACCGACGAACAGAAGGCGCGCAAGCTTTATGCCGCCGTGATGAAACTCGACAACACCGATTTCAGCCGTGAGAAGTCCGAAGCTGAGCGCAAGAAGGATAAGCTCCAGCGGGTTACCGGAGCTGACGACGTTTGGAAGAATCAGGCGGGGACGGGCGATGAAATCGCGCTGCTCTACGTAATGTTAGCCCGGGCAGCAGGACTGAAGGCCTGGCCCATGTGGATCGTGAATCGCGAACGCGCAGTTTTTAACAATGCGTATCTCTCTCCATCGCAATTTGACGATTACATCGCCATCGTCGACGTTGGCGGCAAGGAAGTTTATCTCGATCCAGGACAGAGGGGCTGCCCTTTCGGCGTTCTGCAATGGGCACACACATTGGCAGGCGGACTCCGCGAATCGTCGACCGGATCGCAAATTGCCCGGACTCCTGCCTTGACCTACAAGCAGAATTCAGCGAGTTACGTCGCCGATTTGACCGTGGATACGGAGGGAAACATACAGGGATCGGCGCACATCCAGTTGAATGGTTCCGATGCCCTGTACTGGCGGCAAAAGGCGCTTGAAAACAGCGGCGATGAAGTGAGCAAACAGTTTATCGAAGATCTTGAAGGCGATCTGCCCGAGGGAGTGAAGGCTGAGCTCGATCACTTTGTCGGACTCGGTGATTACGACTCGAACCTGATGGCAATCGTCAATTTGAGCGGCAGCATTGGAACTGCAACGGGCAAGCGGATGATACTGCCAGGGCTTTTCTTCGAGACGCGCGCCAAGCATCCTTTCGTGGCCCAGGACAAGCGCACTACGCCGATCGACGTGCATTTCCCCCGATTGGAGACCGACGACGTGGTCTATCATCTGCCTCCCGGGTATACCGTCGAGAGCGCGCCGCACACCGCGGACGTCACGTGGCCTGGAAATGCGCTGCTTCGGATCAACTCCGCAGCCAAGGAAGACCGGCTGGAAGTAGGACGCGCCTTTGCCCGGAACTTTACGCTGCTCGCTCCCGAAGACTATAACAATCTCCACGATTTTTATTTGAAGCTGGCAGCGGCCGATCAGCAGCAAATCGTGTTGTTGCGGGCGGCAACCGCCAAGGGGAATTGACGATGAAGATCGGCTTCTGCTTTCGCATTCATCTCGTGATCGTTTTGGCAGCCGCGCTGCTGGCATTGGCCGCCATGCCGGCTCATGCGGGAATGTTCGGCAACAATCCGGTTCCGCAGTGGGGATTGGATGCCGCAAAAACGCCCACGCCCGCCAATATTGGCGACGCCCCCGCAGTGGTCCTCTACGACGAGTACGTGGAAACGATCGACAAGGATGGCCGCGCCGTGGAACGGGAGCGCCAGGCCATCCGGATTCTGCAGCCGCAGGGCCGGCACGAACCATGCGAAGTCTGGTATGACGTAGACGAGAAGATCAATTATTTCCACGAGTGGACGCTGGCGGCCGACGGCAAGAGCTTCCAGGCCAAGGA
>JBAWFY010000708.1:0-9979 GCA_049592335.1 Occallatibacter sp. | reverse complement strand
TTGCTGCTGCACGTCCTTGCGATGAATCCGGATGGAACCCGATCCGAGCTCAAGGCCGTTCATCGCCAGGTCGTAGCAGTTGGCGCGCACACTGGCCGGATCGGCCACAAGGTTTTTCATATCGGCGTCGATGGGCGCGGTGAAAGGATGGTGCGCGGGAACCCATTTCCCCGTGGCCAGGTCGTACTCGAACATTGGGAAATCGGTGAGCCACATGGGATGGAAGGCCTGGCTGCCGTCGATGAGAGCGGTGGCGGCGCTGCGCGCGGCAGCTTTTTGGACGACCTCGTCGGTGATCCGGAACGCACCGTGCTTTTCGGCGTACTTCTTCGCCAGCTCGGCGCGGAAGTTACCGGCCGCGGCGTAGACGTTGATCTAGCGCTCGGAAAGCCGCCCGGGAAATTTGGTGTCGCTGGCCTTGATGTGATGCGCGGGATCGCCAGCAACTATGATGACGAAATCTTCATCGGCAGCGCCGGCCAGCTCGCGTACCTTCGCGGCTGATTCGGGAAAGCTCTTCGCGAGGCGCTTGAAATCGTCGATGAACTTTGCGCCCTTTTTCTGGTCGAAGAGCGGATGATTGTCCTCGCGCTCCTTGCGGCTGAGCTCGCCGACTTTGGGGATGCGCAGAGCAACGATGGGCAATGCGGGATCGATTTGCAGTGTGGCCAGTGATTCGTCGGTAAACGCTGGGCGCACGTCGGTGAGTCCGGGCAAGCGCAGGTCGGGCTTGTCGGTGCCGTACTGGCGCAGCGATTCGTCGTAGCTGATGCGCGGGAAGGGAATGGGCAGATCGACGCCGGCTGCGGCGAAGCCCGCCTTCAGGAATTGCTCGACCACGCCGAAGACCGTCTCCTGGCGCGGGAAACTCATTTCCAGATCGACCTGCGTGAATTCGAGCTGGCGGTCGGCACGGAGATCCTCGTCGCGGAAGCAGCGGGCAATTTGGAAGTAGCGATCGAAGCCCGAGATCATGAGAATCTGCTTGAAAATCTGCGGCGACTGCGGCAGCGCGTAGAATTCGCCGGGATGCACGCGGCTGGGCACGAGAAAATCGCGCGCGCCTTCGGGGGTGGATTTGGTGAGGATCGGCGTTTCGATTTCGAGAAAGCCCTGCTGGCTCAGGTTGTCGCGAATGGCCAGCGTGATGTCGTGGCGCAGGCGGAAGTTATGCTGCATCTCGGCGCGGCGCAGGTCGACGTAGCGATATTTCAGGCGCACTTCTTCGTTCTGGATGGCTTCTTCTGCGGGCGAAAACGGCGCGAGGCGCGTGTCGTTGAGCACGCGCAGCTCGGTGGCTTCGATTTCGATCTCGCCAGTCGGCATCTTGGGATTGATGGCGTCTTTATCGCGCAGGCGCACCTTGCCCACGGCGGCGACGACGTACTCCGGCCGCACCTGCTCACCCTTCTTGTGGCCCTCGGGGCAGATCTCCGCGTCGAGGACGATTTGCGCGATGCCGGAGCGGTCGCGCAGGTCGAGGAAGATGAGGTTGCCGTGGTCGCGGCGGCGGTTGACCCAGCCCATCAGGACCACTTGCTTGCCTTGGTCGGCGGCGCGCAGCTCGCCGCACATATTGGTGCGTTCAAGATTGCCTAAGAAGTCGAGCACTACGGATGTCCTTCTACTCGTTCGCGGGCTTGCTGAGGAATTGAGCCAGCTCCGCGCGAGGAACCTTTGTTTGTATGCCTGAGGCGAATTCCTTCACTGTCAGGATACCGGATTGGAGTTCGTCCTCGCCCAGGATCACGATGCGGCGGGCTACCTTGTCGGCGGCTTCGAAGGACTTTTTGAGGCGGAAACTGCCATCGCCTAACTCGATGCCGAGCCCGGCGCGGCGTAGCTCGCGGGCCAGAACCAGGGCGGCGGCGTTGAGATTCTCGCCCAGCGGGGCGATATATGCTTCCACCACCTGCGGCACCTGCGGTGCGGCGGACTTTTGGTTTAGTTCTGTGGCCTGGAGAGTCAGCACTAATCGGTCCAGGCCGATGGCAAAGCCGATACCGGGGGCTTTCGGCCCGCCGATGGCTTCGCTCAGGCCGTCATAGCGGCCGCCTCCGAGCAGGGCGTTCTGCGCGCCCAAACCTCCATGCGTGAATTCGAAGGTCGTGCGCGTGTAGTAGTCGAGCCCGCGCACGAGACGCGGGTTCAGCTCGTAGGCGACGCCGGCGGCATCGAGGGCCGCAGTGACTTGAGCGAAGTGATCCTTCGATTCCTGATCGAGTGACTCGGTGATTTTCGGAAGAGACTCGATGATGGGCTGATCTTCGGGAACTTTGCAGTCCAGCACGCGCAGAGGATTCGTGACTGCGCGGCGCTGGCAGTCGGCGCACATTTTTTCCTGGACCTGGACCAGAGCTGCGCGGAGGACATCGTTATATCTTGCGCGGTCCGCGGAGGAGCCGACGGAGTTCAGCTCGAGCGTCCAGCCCTCGATGTGCAACTCATCGAGCAGGGTGGCCAGCATCTCCAGGACTTCCGCATCGCGCAGCGGGCTTTCGCTGCCCGCGGAGGGAGGGCCGATGACTTCGGCGCCGATCTGCCAGAACTGGCGGTAGCGGCCCTTCTGCGGCCTCTCGCGGCGAAACTGCGGGCCGATGTAATAGAGCTTCTGGAGTTGGCCGGTTTCGCCGAGTTTGTGCTCGATGTAGGCGCGCACGACACCGGCGGTGTTCTCGGGCCGCAGGGTGAGCGACTGCGGTTTTTCGCTCTGCGCCCGGGCGCGGTCCTCCCATGTGTACATCTCTTTCGAGACGATGTCGGTTTCTTCGCCCACGCTGCGGGCAAAAAGTCCCGTGTCCTCGAAGATGGGCGTGCGGATTTCGCCGAAGTGATAGCGGGCAAAGACTTTTCGCGCGGTCGCCTCAACGCGGTTCCACAGCTCCGTCTCCGGCGGCAGCAAATCCCGCGTCCCGCGCACAGCTTTCAGTGTGGCCATAACTATTCCAGTCTAAATGGCTGCGCGGATTTTCTATTTGGACTTAATAGAACAGGTACTTGCGCCAGCGGTCGTCGCTGCGGCCTAACATGCGCATGATCTGGCGGCTGGTGTGGAGCGAGAAGGGCTTGGGTTCGCGCAAGAGGATCATGTCGTCGATTTCATCGAGCAGGCGGTTGCCTTTTTTGCGGTTGCACTCGTGGCAGCAGGCGACGAGATTTTCCCAGGTGGAATTGCCGCCTCGGGAGCGGGGCACCACGTGGTCGAGCGTGAGCTCGCTGGGCGGCAGCGCTTCGCCGCAGTACTGGCAGGTATTGCGGTCGCGCAGCAGGATGTTTTTGCGCGAGAGGGCGCGGGTCTGATGGGGGATGCGGCGGTATTCAAGAAGGCGAATCACCGAGGGCATGGCGACAATGGTGCGCTGCGCGTGGAGCGAAAGGCCGTGCTCCTCTTCAGTGCGCGCAATGCCCTTGAGCACAAGCACGAGGGCGCGGCGCGCGCCGCAAATATTAATGGGCTCATAAGAGGCATTGAGCACCAGCACAGGCATCTGCAGGATGTGAGCCTGCGCGTGCTGCATGGTGTCGTGGCCGGCGGCCAGCACTACGGCTTTGGCGATCGCCTTCTGCTTGCGCGCGTGAATCATGGCTTTCCCCAACGACATCTCTCCCCCTGGGTTAAAAAGATGGCTGTTCCTTGAGAGTCGATCCGTTCGTACTGGAACGTGCTGCTTGCGGCTCCGCCTGAGACGATGCGCCGGCGAGCAGAGCTTCTTCCTCCGTGTCTTCATAAAAGGATCTGATTCCATCCGCGCGTTGCGCACGCGCCAGAGTGGCCACCCAGACGGAAGCTGCGCCAGCCTCGATCAATGCCTTGGCCGCGGCGCGCGCCGTGGCTCCGGTGGTCAAAATGTCGTCAACGATCAGAACGTTCTGCGCCGCGACGCGCGCGGGATCGGAGACCGCGAATGCGCCACGGACATTGATGCGGCGCTGCCGGGGAGTGAGCCCGGCCTGCGTCTCCGTGGCGCGCTGGCGCAGGAGCGTGCTGGAAGCGAGCGTGAGTTGCCATGCAGGATGGCTCTTGCGCAGGAACTTGAGTGCCGCAGCCGCGAGCGAGCGCGACTGATTGAAGCCGCGTTGTGCGTGCTTCGAGCGATGCAGCGGCACCGGCACCACAAGCATCTGCTGCGGAGCTTCCCCGGCTAATTGTGCGATGGCTTCGGCTAACATGCGTCCGAGTCTGGTCGAGGCTCCGTAGAGGCGGTCGTATTTCAGTACGTGAATGGCCTGGCGCATGCGGCCCTGATAAACGCCATAGGATACGGCGCGCACAAACGGCGGCGGGACCATGCGGCAGGCGCGGCACAAAGTGGAAAAACTCGAAACTGCAGAACCGGGCAGGGCGTCACCGCAGCGCGCGCAGGCCGGCTGGATCTGGAGGGGGAATTCAGTCCAACAGAGATCGCAAATTGGAACAGGAGAAAGTCGCGGCAGGGGCGAGCCGCAAAGAGCGCAGGAGGCGGGAAGAAGGGCGCAACTCAAGACATCCAAAGGACTTCGTAGCACGCGGGCCACGGCGCGCCAACGCGTTGTTTCCGATGGCGGAACCCGTGTCGCGGCCATGAGGGAGTCCCTATGGAAGACGCACCTCGCTCACGGGCGGCGCTACGCGCGGGCCTGCCCGTTGCCGTCAGTATAGCGCAAACGGAATTCGAGCCCCCAGATTCAAGCCTCCGGCCGTGCCGCCGTCGGGGATGCGATGCGCGGTAGGGACGGCAGCGCATGCGCAAAGCTGCTGCGAAAAAAAGAGCAGCGGACGGGCGAGTATGCCCTCCGCTGCCGCGTACAGATGGCGCGTTAAAGTTCAATCCGGCACCCGCCGCCATCCGCGAGCGCCAGACCGCTTGCTATAACTGCCTTGGAGCAGTTAGTGGTTGTGTCCGGAGTGTGCGTGCTGCGGCTCCTGGCGCCGTTCGCGCTCCTGCTCGACGCTGGGCTGGCGGTTTGCGTTCTCGGTCGCGTTGCGTGCGGCGTCTTTCACATTGCCTACGGCCTTCTGCACCTTGCCCTTGATTTGCTGCGCCGATCCTTCCACTTGGGCATTGGTGTCGCCCGTCCACTCGCCCACCTGGCGCTTGGCTCGCCCTGCTGCATCGTTAATTGCGCCTTTCACTCGATCCTTATCCATAAAGTTCACCTCTAATCTATGTTTGGTTGACGAACCGATTTTGTACCGACCGTGCCATTCGCCCCAAGGGAGCGGCGAGGCGCGGCTTGCCGCCTCAGGCGATCATCCGCTAAACCGCGCGTCTTCCCGTGATGAGTTGAATTACCAGCACCACGAGAGCGATCACGAGCAGAATGTGAATGAATCCGCCCAAGGTATACGACGTAACAACCCCCAACAACCACAACACGAGCAGGATAATGAAAATTGTCCAGAGCATCAGCTCACCTCCGTGAGGAAACTTCCCCGTACCCACAAGCACGGTTGGACGCCGGGCAATGGTCTCGGGTTGTTCCGCAGGCAGGCAGAAAGAAAAGTACCGTGCGCGCAAGCGGCTGCACAGCAATGAGGTAGCGGTTATGCCTCGACCGGGAAATTCCTGGCCGCGGAAAATCGGAATGCGGTGATTCGGCAAAACTCTTTTTGCCGAAAGCAGCCCCGCGCCCCGTGCGGGCATCGGAGTGCCAAGAGCGCGTGGCAACTGCCGCGCTGGAGGGCAGCATGTTACTCATCCTTCTGATCCTGTTGATTCTGGCATTCGGGTACGGCGGCTATCGCGTTGGCCCTGGTTGGGGCTACTACGGAGGCGGAAGCGTCAGCCTCATCCTCACGATCATCCTGATACTGGTGTTGCTGCGCGTGATCTGAGCGGAGTGCCTCAAGCGCATACTCGTGTGGCTGCGCATGCGCGACTTCCGATGCTTGCCTGTTTTGGGGGAATCGATGGGCCGTCACCCGGCCCCTGCCGAGCGCGGGAGCCGGGCGGACGAATTGTTTTATTTAAAAGACCCCAGCCAGGTAAGCTTCAGCCGGATGCAGCTTCTCCGATTTTGAGCCGCACTGGGCAAGCACTACCGGAGACAGCGTGATCACCGGGCAGGCAGTTTGCGCCAGAGTTTTGTAAACGACGCCATGCCGCGTGATGGCGGCAAAGGCCGATGCGCCCTGCGCGCCAAGAACCACCAGGTCGGCCTGCTGCGCGTGGCTCTGATACAAGAGCTCCTCGGTGGGATCGCCGGGAACCACGATGGTCTGAATTGGAATCTGACCCTGCAACCTGGTTGGAACGAGCGCGAGCATGTCGGCTTCCAATTCATCGAGCGAGCGGTCGGCCAAGAACTCCACGCGATCCTGGGGGCGGATGACATGCTGCAGCACAAGACGCGCGTCGTGCTGCGCGGCCAGTTCAGCTGCGAAAGCGGCTACGACGGTGCTGGCTTCGTGCAGGCTCACTGCGCAGAGAATGCAGCGCGTGGCAAAGTTGCGATAGCTGCCGTCAACCACCTCGGGGCCGACGATGTACACCGGCACATTGGCGGTGCGCAAGACTGCCTCGGCCACCGAACCCACCAGCAGCTTTCCCAAGGGGCCGGGGCAGTGCGTGCCCATCACGATGCGATCGATCTGGCGCTCGTGCGCGAACGCCAGGATTTCGTCCGCAGGCAGGCCGGGGCGCACCACAACCTCACAGCGCAGGCCGGCGTCACGAACCGCTTCGGCCAGTGGCTCCAGATGCTGCTTTTCTCCGCGCGCGGCCGCGGCGTAGTCGTAGTAGCGAACCCCCGACGCCTCCGATGCGGCGACCACAAGTGTGTCGTACGCGTGAAAGAGAATGACATCCGAACCAAATTCCTTGGCCTGCGCGAGCGCGAAGGCAAAGGCTTTGTGGTTGGCAGGGATTTCGGTAGCGAAGAGGATGGTGGAGGGCTTGCTCCAACCTGGCTTCAATAAGGTGGCCATAAGAACCTCCTTCCAGGTGATCAAATCATGGCAGTTAGGTTGACGATTTGCGGTGTTCGACCGCACATTGCCGGGTGATGAAACTCACCCGCATCCCACGTCCGGGGCTCCAAATATAAACTTGCTGCTTCGCCACTATAAGATGCAAAAACGGGCGAATGCGTCTAACAGTGCAATGATTGTGTGCTCGATTCCCAAATTTGTCTAGTGACGAGAATAATGGCCTGATTTGGGCGCATAAAGTGATCTAAATCACAGCGTTGCATGCCCAAAAACTGCTCTTCTGGAGTGGAATCGAGGCAATCGGAAGCGGTTTTCCGGCTTTGGGCACGCAAGCAATTGTTAAATGCCCGCAAAAGTTTTAAGCCTGTAGCCGTCACCCCCAGGCGCCGCAAACGAGCGACGCCCGACACCTCCGATTCCCCAAGGAGGCCTTATGGCGACGCAGCCCCTCGAGCCCATGCGCAACATTCCCGCCCGTGGCGGGATCGACTTCGATGAAATGCCGTTCCTTGCCATCTGGGAGGTGACGCAGTCCTGCGATCTGGCCTGCAAGCACTGCCGTGCGGCCGCTCAGCCTATTCCGCACCCCGACGAGCTGACCCACGAGGAAGGCCGAGCTTTGATCGACCAGATCGCTGACATGCACATTCCCATCTTCGTCTTTACCGGCGGCGACCCGTTGAAACGCAAGGATGTCTTCGAGCTGATCCGCTACGCCGCTGCGAAAGGCGTGCATGTCGCGGTGACGCCCAGCGCCACGCCGCTCTTGACGCGCGAGCAGATCTTCAAGATGAAAGAGGCGGGCGTGGTGCGGCTCGGCATCTCGCTCGACGGCTCGACCCCCGAAATTCACGACGCCTTTCGCGGCCTGACGGGTGCGTGGGCGCGGACGATTCAGGCCATCGAATGGGCCGGCGAGGCGGGTATTCCCATCCAGGTACACACGACCATCAGCCGTCATAACGCGCACGATCTCGACAATCTGTGCAATTTATTTGAGAAGCTTGCCATCGTGATGTGGAATGTTTTCTTTCTGGTTCCGGTGGGGCGCGGGCAGTTGGACGATTTGCTCAGCGGCGAAGAGTTCGAGCAGGTGTTTGGGAAGATTTACGAGCTTTCGCGGCGCGCCAACTTCCAGATCAAGACTACCGAGGCGATGCACTACCGGCGCTATCTGCTGCAGCACAATCTCGAAGAAAAGAAGATGGGGCACGGGCATCCGGGGGGTGGCCACGGTTCACGGCCCGCGGTGCATGATGCGGATTCGTACGAGGCTGGCGCGCCTACGGCCGACGGCAGGACCCGCGCGATGAGTTGGGCCACGCGCCGCGTGAACGACGGCAAGGGATTCGTCTTCATCTCGCACATGGGCAACGTGTACCCGAGCGGTTTTCTGCCCATCCACGCGGGGAATGTGCGCGAAACGCCGCTGGCCGAGATCTATCGCAACGCGCCGATCTTCAAGGCGCTGCGCGACACCAAGCGGCTTGAGGGGAAGTGCGGCGCCTGCGAGTACAAGGAAATCTGTGGAGGCTCGCGGGCTCGCGCCTACGCGCTCACCGGCGACCCGCTGGCGCAGGAACCGTGCTGCATCTATCAGCCGAAGAACTGGGACCCGGCGCGGGTGCAGACGGCAGAGGCGTTCAAGCAATGGACGCCGGCCGAACCGCTGGTGACGCTCTAGACAAAGCCGGAACAAAGAACGCTGCGGCTTCGTATCGAGAGATGAAAAGATGGGTGCGCAAGTGACTCATGCAATCTCAGCGCTAAGCCGCAATTTCCTCCCGAGCGAAATCAACGCCACACGCTTCATCGTCGCGACGGTCGGTGTTCTCTTTGCCCTCGCCGGCATCGATCATGGCTTCTTCGAAACCCTGCAGGGGTATACTCCAACGCCCGGTTTCATCATCCATGCCATCGGCGAGCACAACCGGATGTGGGTCTATGGCACCGAAGATGCCCTCACTCTAATCCCCAACTTTGTGGTGTCTGGAATCGTCGCCATTGGAATCAGCCTGCTGATCGCCGTTTGGTCGGTTGGTTTCGTCCAGAAAAAACACGGCAGCACGATCTTTCTGCTGCTTTTCATTTTTCTATTTCTCTCGGGCGGAGGCCTCGCGCAAATCGTCTACTTTACCTTGGCCTGGGCGGTCTCGACGCGCATCAACAAGCCGCTAACCTGGTTGCGGAGATCTCTCCCTGCGCGAGTTCGTGTGGCGCTCGGAATGCCATGGTTATGGCTGTTGGGTGGTTTCACACTGCCCAGCCTGATGGCTCTGGAGATTGCGATCTTTGGGTATGTGCCCGGTGTGAGCGACCCGAAACAGGCGCTCCATATTTGCTGGTCACTTCTTGCCGTCGGCTCGGTCTTTTTGCTGTTGGCAATTGCCTCCGGATTTATCCACGACGCCGATCGCGAACTCGGGGCGATGCGCTGACCAGCGATCCGCTGGCGCAGGAACCGTGCTGCATCCATCAGCCGAAGAACTGAGACCCGGCGCGGGAGCAGACGGCGGAGGCATTTGATCGGTTCACGACGGCCGAACCGCTGGTGACGCTCTAGTTCAACGCGCAGGTTTTTCGCTTGGCGCGCAGCAGGTGCGAAGAATCCTGGTTTAAAGGTCTTCGGGTTCGTCTTGCGCCTCGGCCAGCTCTTCGACAATGACCTCCAAGTGAGGAGGTTCGTCGGGCGGCTGCGGGCTTTCCTCTCCTTTTGCCGTTTTGCCGGCCAGCAGCGTGCTGAGCGTGAGCACTCGCATATGCGGAAGCGCGCTGAACCAAAACACCAGCAGAAGAAATGAGCCACCCACCGTGGCCAAGACCCAGACGGAGAAAGCGCTTGGCAGCAACTTCGGCAGGCCGCAGAAGATCGCAGCGCCCATCACCATGGCCGCCCCCGTGGCGCCGCGAAGCATCGACATCACGGTTTGCCGTTCGTACTCGATCAATAACGTCGGGTGAGTTTCCCGCAATTGGTAGAGAGCGGCCTCGACCGGATTGCCATTCTTGAGCAGATCCTCAAGCGAGACGTTCGCAGCCTTGCGGCGCCTCCATGGCGTGCCCCAATCG
>JBAWFY010000707.1:0-2239 GCA_049592335.1 Occallatibacter sp. | reverse complement strand
GGCAGGCATTGCGAGCCTGCCGCCGGTTTGTCTTGCTATTCAGTTTCTTCAACGATTTCGCGCCGGAGGCAATTTCGCCGTCAGGTGCGATCTCAATCTTCAGACTCCGGCCTGAGCATCCGGCTTGGTGCGAATCGCTTGCACATTTGCCATCAGCTGCTTGATGTCCATGCCGCTCAGTGCCTCAAAGAGCGCCGGTACCTGGGCGGCAATCTTCGTCATGTCTCCGGTGATCTTGTTGACTCCCGCCGCGCTGTCGTTGCCGGTGGAAACAATGGTGATTTTGTCGACCTTGGCTAACGGCTCGGCCATGGCGCGGACTACATCGGCCATGTTGGTGAGCAGCTTGTCGACGACCGCAGCCTGGTTCCATCCCTGATAGGCCTCGGCTTTCACGTTCATGGCCTTGGCCTCGGCCTCGCCCTTCTGGAAGATGATGGAAGCTTCGGCTTCACCTTGCGTCCGAATAGCTGCAGCCCGTCCCTCGGCTTCGGCGGTCAGGCGTCCCTTCTCGGCCTCAGCGAGATTCTGGATGCGCTGCTTTTCGATCTCGGCGCCCTTAAGAACGGTCGCGATCAATTCTTTTTCGTGACGGGCAATTTCGGCCTCCTGCACCTTGATCTGGCCTTCCTTCTCGACCTGCTGCACCTTCACCTGCTCGGAGGTTACCTGCTGCTGCATGATGTTGGTCTGCAGCTCATACGCCTTGTCGGCCTGCGCCTGCTGGCGGCGGCTCTGCTCGGAGTACTGCGCCTTTTTGATGTCGAGATCGCGCTGCGCCTCGGACTGGCGCGCCAGCGATGCGGTCTCGGCAATCACTCGGTCCTGGTCGGCCTGGGCTTTTGCGACCGCCGATTCGCGTTGCGCATTGGCGCGGCGAATCGCGGTGTCGCGCTCGGCTTCCGCCGTGGCTACGTCGGCATCGCGCTTGATGCGCGCCACATCGGGCCGGCCCATATTCGAGATGTATTCGTTCTTGTCGCGGACTTCTTTGATGGTGAACGAAATCACCTCCAGGCCCATCTTGCTCATGTCGTCCGCGCAGGTGGAGCGCATGCGATCGCCCACCATCTCCGGCTCCTTCACTATTTGCTCAACGGTCAACTGGCCGATGATGCCGCGCAGGTGGCCCTCCATCACCAGACGGATCAGCGCTTCGCGCTCGTCGGGGCCCTTGGTGAGAAATTGTTCGGCCGCCGTCAGGATCGATGCCTGATCGCTTCGCACTTTGATCTGCGCCACTGCTTCGACGGTTACGGCGACGCCCTGACAGGTGTAGAGATCCTGCTGCGGGGCCACGTCGAAGCTCATCAATTCCAGGCTCAGCTCGCGGCAGCTCTCCACCATGGGGAAAATCACAGTGCCATGACCCTTGACCACGCGCGGGCCGCGGAATCCATACACAATCAGCGCCTCGTGCGGTCCGGCTTTTCGATACATGCGCGCCAGCAAGCCAAGAATCAGGATCAGCGCCACCAGGCCCAAGCCAATCATCACGATCATGTCATTCGTCATTGTCATTGCATTCCCGGCCCCTTCAATCCGGGAAGACTACGGTTGAGGTTGCGTTGTTTCGAGCTGGCATTGCTGCCGCTCCTCGGAAACAACTTGGCAAGCAGTCCCAGCAGAAAGATGCCAACCAGGATGCTCATGTCCACGATTAGTACTGCTGTATTGCTCATTTGTTCTCCACTCGTCAACGGTCCGGAACGGCCTCGGTCGGCTCACGCCTGCCATGTCCGTTCGCGGTCAGATGGTTCAATCTCCACATCAACCCAGCGCCGCACATACGCAACCCCCTTCTCGTAGCGCACCACGAAGACTTCTTCCTGCCTGGCGATCTCGCTGCCGTCCTCGGCGCGAGCCGGCACGGCGCGACGCGCGCCAAGCTGCTCATAGACCATCTCGCCCGTGCCGCCGGCGCGAATGGCGCAGGACACCGTACCCACCGCGCCCACAACCTCGGTCTCTTCCGCGGTCAGGTCGTGCTCGTGAGGCAGCATGACGCGGGTGAGAAACAGGAACACGATTGCGCTACCTGCAAGACCGCAGGTGATTGCCAGCAGCAAAACTACGACGGCAATGAACGTGCCGTGCCGCGTGAGCAGGTAGCCTGCCGCGCCGAACCAGCAGAGAAAAATCATGATGGAAAAAGCATTCCACCACGGTACATTCGCACTGCCGCGCGCAGAACCTATCTTTACCGCTCCGGTATGCGGCACGTGCCCCGCATGTGGCA
>JBAWFY010000706.1:0-4335 GCA_049592335.1 Occallatibacter sp. | reverse complement strand
CTTTCAAAAACGCCTGCAGCAAAATGCCGCCCATTTTGCCCGCGCCCAGCACAGCCACGCGCACATTCGGCAGTTGCGCCGGAACCTCCGGCGCCTCAACAGCAATCTCAGCCATCTTCTTCACTTCCCCATTTTTTACATTTACATTGACATGGTGGTTGCAGTGCAAATTCAAGAATACGCGCCCGCGGCCGATTC
Source organism: Occallatibacter sp. (assembly GCA_049592335.1). Lineage (GTDB taxonomy): Bacteria > Acidobacteriota > Terriglobia > Terriglobales > Acidobacteriaceae > Telmatobacter. Next base: position 4,137 of record JBAWFY010000706.1, on the reverse strand, counting down.
GCACAGGCTGATCGGCCTGCGCCCATGCAAAAAGGCGCTGGCCATTGCACGGGCCAGCGCCTTTCCATCGATTTGATCCCTTGGATTTTAGCGGCTCAGCAGCGCGTAGTTGGCAAGGAAATCTTTGAGGGCCGAATCCATGGTCATGTTGCGATCGGCTGCGGGCCAGGAAGCGTTCCAGAACACTTCTCCGCCGGGCAAAGTGAGAAACTTCTGCCCGTCGTAAGCGGCTACGAGGGAGGTGATGACCCAACCATCATTCTCCTGAATGAAGAGCGGGGCAGCCTCGTTGCCTTTGACGGGGTTGCGCAAGTCGGCCACGTGCTGGCCGAAGTGGAACAGCGCCACGGCCATCGAGTCGCCTTGCAGACGCTCGCGATTGAAGACGCAATTGAACAAAATGCCGTCTGGAGAGTCCTTGGCCCCGGGTTCCTCGGAAGCAACCTCGTTACTCATTCCGTACACGATGTTCACGCCGTTCTGCTCGCGGGACTTGGGAAGCGCAGCGAAGGCTCTCTCGGCGCGATCGTGCATCTGGCCCGCCTGGATGCGCGGAACAATCTTTTGCGCGATGGACATGGGGTCGTCGCCGACGCTGTTCGCGGAAGGGGCCGACCCACCTGGAGGCGGTGCGCCTTTGGTCACGTTGATGGCTTTGGAATAATCGATTTCCTTCGACGTCACATTCGACACCGACTGCAGGACCAGCCGCGCGGGATAGCCGTTCATATTGCCGAATCCGCCAAAGCCCACGATTTTGCCGGAATCATCGCGCTTGAGAGTCGCGTCAGCGACGGTATCGAGCCTGCCGATCAGCGTCGCCGTCACTTCGTAACGCGCGCATCCCAGGCACATGCCGCCGACTTTGTCGTTCGTCTGCGCCAGCAGTGAGTCGAACTGCTTGAACTCCTTGCTCTTTTCGAGCGTCACCGGGGTGCGTGCAGGAGCTGTGTACGATCCGGCGAAGTTATGCGCCGGCTGCACTGTCATCATGGCCACCGGACCGGATTTTGCCTTGGAGCCCTGCGGGTATGAAAGCCAGATTGCGTTTACCTGGAAGCCGCAGTTGGGATCGGGCACATCCTCGATCGCGAATTGGTCGAATCCGGCCACAACCGTTCCGGTGATGCGCACCATTTTCCCGTTGTACTGGGCCGGGCTCTTCACCACGTCGCAGACTTTTACATCCACAGGCGCGGCGGCCTGCGCGTGCAGGCCGCTTCCGACGGCCAAAAACAGGCCAAACAGAACAAAAGAATTTTTCATTGGAATCCTCTCCAGCCGCTGCTCGAGCGGCAAAGGGCAGAAAATGTGCGGCGAAAACCGCTGTTCAAGAGAACTCGAAAGAATATCACGCGAGGATGTATCTCTTCGTTGCTGGCGATCACTCCGCTGCGGTCTTCTGCGCAGCGATCCATGCATCGATGCGCTGCTCGAGAACATCCAGCGGCAATGCGCCCGCATCGAGCACCTGATCGTGGAAGCCGCGCAGGTCGAACTTCGGGCCGAGAGCCTTTTGCGCGCGGTCGCGCAATTCCAGGATCTTCAACACTCCGATCTTGTAGGCCAGCGCCTGACTGGGCCATGCAATGTAGCGATCGACTTCGGCCTGGACGCTGGTTTCGTCCACATTCGAGTGGTCGTGGAAGTAATCGACCATCTGGTCGCGGGTCCAGCCTTCGGAGTGGACGCCGGTATCGACGACAAGGCGGATGGCGCGCCAGATGTCGGCCTCCAGGCGGCCGTAATCGGAGTAGGGATCCTGATAGAAGCCGATGTCCTTGCCCAAGTGCTCGGCGTAGAGCCCCCAGCCTTCCGTGTAGGCTGTGTAGCGGGTGTATTTGCGGAACTCCGGCACACCCGTGAGTTCCTGCGCAATGGAGATTTGCAGGTGATGGCCGGGAATGCCTTCGTGATAGGCGATGGCTTCCACGCCATAGAGGTTGCGCTCGGTGGCGTTGTAGGTGTCGATGAAGAGGCGGCCCGGGCGGCTGCCGTCGGGCGTGCCGGGCTGGTAGTACGCGGGCGCGGAATTTTTGGCCAGATAATCGGGCACCGGAACCACTTCAAACGGCGCCTTGGGCAGCGTGCCGAAGAACTCGGGCAGCCTGGCTTGCATGGGCTTGAGGTAGCCGCGATAGGTATCGAGCAGAGCGTCGGCTGAGGCCGGATGCAGCTTGGGATTGCTCTTCAGGCTCGCGCGAAAGCTTTTCAGATCGGAGAAACCGAGCTTTTGCGCGATGGTCAGCATCGCGGCTTCGTCTTTTTTTACTTCGTCGAGGCCGATTTGGTGGATTTGATCGGGGGTAAGGTCCGTGGTGGTGGTTTGCTTGATCAGGAACTGGTAGTACTTTTTCCCATCGGGCAGGGCGTCGATGCCGAGCTTGGCGCGACCGGCGGGAATGTAGCTTGCTTCAAGGAAACGAGCGAGGCGCAGATAGGCGGGCAGGTCGCGCTTTGCGATCGTGTCCAGCATCTCGGTCTTGATCCGCTCTTGTTCGTCGGCGGAGATGGACGCGGGAAAATGCTTGAGCGGCAAGGCGAGCGGAGAATCTTCGGGTTTCTCGTTGGCCAGTTCACGAACCTGATCGAGTGCTTTTTCGAGCAGGTATCTGGGCGGGACGCGGCGGTCCTCGATGCCGATCGACATGTTTTCGGTGACCTGGGAGAAGGCTGTGGGCAAGGCACGGAGGCGCGCGATCCAGTCGTCGTAGTCCTTCACCGTGGAGAAGTCTAGTTCCGCGGCCAGATCGGGATAGTCCCTGTAGATGCCACCCATCTGATTGACGGGCATCTCCCACTCCTTGAACTCCGCACCCTCTTGATCCATCTCGAATTTGCGGATGAGCAGCTCCTGGCTGATCTTTTCCTGGTCTGTAAAGCCCGTCGAATCGATGGCCGCGAGGCGCATCAGGAAGTTCTGCTCGCGCGCCAGCTCGTCGTTGACGGCCTGGACGGAGTAGTCGCTGGTTTGGTCGTTGTAGCGCTTGTCGCCGATTTCGGAAGCGAATTCGGGATCGTGCTTGAGCCGGTCTTCCCAATATTCGTGGAAGAGGTCGTTGAGAGCTTTACGGCGATCTTCGACCGAAGCGGGCGCCTGATTTTGCGGCGCAAGCGGGAGCTTTTGGGCGCGGAGGGTGGGAACGAAAGGCAGCAGCGCAGCCAGTGCAGCCAGGGCGAGGAGGGGGAGTTTTTTCAAGGGTGCAAGTTCCTCCGCGGGAAATAGTCGTTGGAATGAGTGTAGCGGACGTAGCGGAGTTGGCGGGGTTAGGCTGTCCACGCGGGCGAAGGTTGGACTGGGAATCCGGCGTCGCCGAATCCGGGCGATAAACCCGTCAATGTGGGCCGATTTTAGACACGGTAGAGGATGTCGTCATTCACTGCTGGTGCCTTAGGCAGGTGGCCCACTCACTGATCCGAGATGAATCTTTCGGGCTGTGCCCCGTTCATCGCGCGTTTTGCGATGAGCGGGCGGGGTAAGGGCTAAGATGGGCTCCTGCCGAGCGGCTGTCAAGCGGGACTGGTCGAGAAGCCGGAAGACTGGCCGCTAACCCCAGCGACGAAGACCTATCGCCGGGGACCCCGGGGGCATGGTCGAGCTTTCGGCATTACGCAACGGGCGAGATGGGAGTGGTAGAGATCGAATCGCAGTGGACCGCGAGACTTCGCGGCCTACTCATCGCGATAAAGCTGCGATGAATGGGGCATAACGCACAACGCGATGACATTGTAATGACTCTGACAACGGGTCGCACGCCCGCTCATCGCAAAGAACGCGATGAACGGGGCACAGCACAAGCTGTCCTACACGGGGCACAGCTTACAGACTCGTGCAAAAAGCGCGATCCGCTCGCTCCGTTCAGGCAGTTCGCGGCCTTCGCATCCGCGCGGCCAGCAGGGCGAGCGCGCCCAGGGCCAGCAAGCTCAACGGCGAGGGCTCGGGGACCGGGGACGGAGCCACGCTGGGCTCGACCAGTGCCCACCCGTTGCCGCCGTTTTCGCCGGCGGTCTCGTTCACCAGGGTGAACCCGGGAGCAACGTACGACCCGCCGCCTCCGCCGCCCCCGCCGCCAGGTCCTACTTCGCCGCCTCCGCCGCCGGAGTAGCCTCCGCTGCCCCCGCCGCCCAGCAGCGATC
>JBAWFY010000705.1:0-1713 GCA_049592335.1 Occallatibacter sp. | reverse complement strand
CTGCAACTCCACTCCCATGTCCTTGCCGCGCAACATGGCGATAATCTCCTGCAGCGTGTCGCGGTCCTTGCTGGAAATCCGCACCATATCGCCCTGGATGCTGGCCTGCGCCTTTTTCTTTGAATCTTTCACCAGGCGTACGATTTCCTTGGCCTTCTCCACAGGGATTCCCTGCTGCAAAGTGATCTTCTGGCGCACGCTTTGACCGGCGGCTGGCTCGATCTTGCCATACGTCAGGTTCTTGAGCGAAACGCCGCGCTTGACCAGCTTCTGGCTCAGAATGTCCTTGACCGCCTCCAGCTTGTACTCATTGGCCGAGGCAAGCTGGATGGCATCGTTGCCTTCGAGACTGACCTCGGAATGCGAGTCCTTCAGGTCGAAGCGCTGGCGAATCTCTTTGATCGCTTGATCGATGGCGTTGCGCACTTCCTGCATGTCCACTTTGCTCACAATGTCGAACGAGTTTTCCTGTGCCATGTTGCTGATCCTCAAACCCCCAAGAAGGGCTGCTCCTGTCAGTTTCCCACGTCCGGCCGGAGCTGAAAAAGCCGGCAGAAATTCCGGGTCGTCCCGGCAGTCAACTCCTCGAGCGAAATACCGAGCAAACCCGCCAGCGTTCGTGCCGTCTCTGCCACGAATGCCGGCTCATTGCGCTCGCCGCGCCGTTCTGCCGGCGCCAGCCAGGGCGCGTCCGTTTCGACTAAAACTCCATTGAGCGGCAACCGCGCAGCCACGTCGCGCAGGCTCTGGGCTTTTGGGTAAGTCACATTGCCTGCAAATGAAACCAGAAAACCCATATCGAGCGCGCGCTTTGCCTCCTCCCAACCCGCTCCGAAGCAGTGCATGATGCCGCCCAACCCGGTCTTCGCCCAAAAGTCCTCCAAAAGCGGGAAAAGATCCTGCCAGGCGTCGGTCGATTCATTGGTGCCGCGGCAATGGATGAGGATGGGCCGCCTGCGCGCGGCGGCGATCTCAAGCTGGCGGATGAGGCCCTGGCGCTGCACGTCATGCGGGGCGCCCTCGTGATAGTAGTCGAGTCCGATCTCGCCGCAGGCAATCACTTCCGGCTCGGCAAGCAGAGCATCGAGTTTGGCGAGCGCTTGCTCATCGGCCTCGGCGGTGTTGTGCGGATAGATGCCCGCGCTGGCGTAGAGCCGCGGCAGTTTGGCGCCGGCTTTGCGCTTCGCGTTGAACTCCCGGCAAAGATCGCGCGCCTGATGCATCTCCGCCGGTCCCTCGCCGATGCCGATCGAGAGCACCGCGCCCACGCCGGCTTCCCACGCGCGGCCGAGCAGGTCTTCGCGGTCGTCCGCGTAGCGCGGACTGTCCAGGTGAGCGTGGGAATCAATCAGCAAATCAACCTCGGGTGTGAACCTGCAGAGAATCAAAAATTGAAACCGGCCGCTGGCGGTTGGATCGCCGGTGGATGGATCACCTTCAGGCCAAGATGTTTTTCAAAGGCGTCATAGTCGCGGTCACGGTGCAGGAGCTGATATCCGGATTCAATGCAAAACGTCGCGACAATGCAATCGACGACCTTTCGCACCGTAACTCCAAGATCGCGCAGATTCCGGTAGTTCTTCGCGGCAGCAACCGCCGAATCTACCGTAAGTGCCTCGAAAACCGGCAATGTCAGAAGCCTTCGCTGGCATTCGCGGAACTGCCGATCCGTGCGCACGCCTTGCAATACCTCGGCGAGGATCAGGCTTGTGA
>JBAWFY010000704.1:0-15682 GCA_049592335.1 Occallatibacter sp. | reverse complement strand
CATCGTGGCGCGATACGTGCACGAAGAGATCGACGCCGCCTACATCGTCTACAACGAGTTCAAATCGGTAATTTCGCAGCGGCTGGTTGTTGAGCGGCTGATGCCAATCATTGAAGTGGGTAAGCAGCAGATTGCGGGCGTGGTCGAGCCCACCGCCGAAGAGAAGGAGCGCCTGGCAGAGGCCGCGCTTTCCGCCGGTATCGAGCTTGAACCGAGGGACACCACTGAAGCCGAAGAGGAAGCAAAAAAATTCGGCACGGCCAGTGTGGACTACATTTACGAGCAGCCGCCGAGTGAACTTTTCGCCGGCCTGTTGCCGCAATACATTTTTGCCATGCTCTTCCACGCCATGACGGAATCGGTGGCCGCAGAGCACGCGGCGCGCATGACGGCGATGGATTCGGCAACCAACAACGCCTCCGACATGATCGACGCCCTGACGCTGTACATGAACCGCGTGCGCCAGGCCGCGATTACCAAGGAGATTATCGAGATCGTAAGCGGCGCTGCGGCGCTGTGAAACAGCTAAAAGCTTCGAACAAGAAGGCAGAACAAATGGCAGAAAACATCGGCAAAGTGATTCAGGTCTCCGGCCCGGCCGTAGACGTGCAATTTGAAGAGGCGACAATGCCGCCGATTTACCAGGCGCTGCGCGTCACCGACGACGGCTTCAAGGTGCCCACGCCTATCAACGTGATTCTCGAGGTGCAGCAACATCTGGGCGAGGGGCGCGTACGCACAGTGGCTATGGAAGCGACGGACGGCATGGTGCGCGGCATGAAGGCCATCGATCTCGGCGGGCCGATTCGCGTGCCCGTGGGCAAAGAGACGCTGGGCCGCGTGATCAACGTCATCGGCGAGCCCGTGGACGAGCTTGGGCCCGTGGGCGAAAAGTCGCGCATGCCCATTCACCGGCCTGCTCCGCTCTTTGATGAGCAGTCGACGCACGAGGAGATGTTCGAGACCGGCATCAAGGTCATCGACCTGATTCAACCCTTCCTCAAGGGTGGCAAGATTGGCCTTTTCGGAGGTGCCGGCGTGGGCAAGACCGTCGTCATCATGGAACTCATCAACAACGTGGCCAAGAACCACGGCGGTTTCTCGGTGTTTGCCGGCGTGGGCGAGCGGACACGTGAAGGAAATGATTTGTGGCTTGAGATGACTGAGTCAGGCGTCATCAAGCCCGGCAAGTGGCAGGACTCGAAGTGCGCGCTGGTGTACGGACAGATGACCGAGCCGCCGGGAGCGCGCCTGCGCGTGGCATTGACCGCGCTCACCGTGGCCGAGTATTTCCGCGACCAGGAAGGCGCCGACACGCTGCTTTTCATTGACAACATCTTCCGCTTCACGCAGGCGGGCTCTGAGGTTTCGACGCTCCTCGGCCGCATGCCTTCGGCCGTGGGCTACCAGCCGAACCTGGCCACCGAAATGGGCGAGCTGCAGGAGCGCATTACTTCGACGAGCAAGGGCTCGGTGACCTCGGTGCAGGCCGTCTACGTGCCCGCCGACGACTTGACCGATCCCGCGCCGGCTACGACCTTTGCGCACTTGGATGCAACCACCGTATTGAGCCGCCCGCTTTCGGAACTTGGAATCTATCCGGCCGTCGATCCGCTGGCCTCGACCTCGCGTATTTTGAGCGCGCGCATCGTCGGCGATGAACACTACGATGTTGCCCAGGGGGTAAAGAAAATCCTGCAGCGCTACAAGGATCTGCAGGACATCATCGCCATTCTGGGCATCGACGAGCTTTCGGAAGACGATAAACTGACCGTCGCCCGGGCACGTAAAGTGCAGAAGTTCTTGTCGCAGCCTTTTCACGTGGCCGAGACGTTCACGGGCATTCCCGGTAAGTATGTCAAGATTGCCGACACGGTGCGCGCCTTCAAGGAGATTATCGAAGGCAAGCACGACAGCGTGCCCGAGCAGGCGTTCTATATGCAAGGTGGCATCGAAGACGTGCTCGCAGCAGCGGAGAAGCTGAAGGCGAGTGTGTAACGACAGTTGTCAGTGATCAGTTATCAGTGGTCAGTTTTTCCGTGCCGCAGCCAACTGATTCGACTGATAACTGTGAACTGACAACTGAGAACTGAGCTATGGCTGAAGCAACATCCAATCAACTTCGCGTGCGGCTGGCTACGCCGGAGCGCATCCTCTTCGAGGCTGACGCCGCGGCGGTCGAGCTGCCGTCGAAGTCGGGCTACATGGAAGTGCTCTACGGGCACGCGCCGCTGATGGCGGAGTTGGGCGCGGGCGACGTGACCATTCATGGCGTGGCGGACGCAGACGCTACCGAAACGACGCGCTATAACGTGAGCTGGGGATTTGTGGAAGTGCTGCCGAATCGCGTAACAATTCTCGCCAGCGACGCGCTCAAGCCCGAAGAGATCGACGTACCTCGCGCCGAGCAGCAGCTTGAGCGGGGCGAGAAGATGTGGAAGGAAGCGGGGGAAAGCGAAGAAGCCTACGACGAGGCGCTCCGCGTGATCTCGGAAGCCGAAGCCAAGATTTCCTCTGCCGGCGAGGCCGTCAAAGCGCACTGATCCATCCTAGCTGGACGCAATTCAACGAAAAGCCCTGCTCGATGAGCAGGGCTTTTTCATTTGAAATTCTTTACCGTCCCGGCCTCCAAGTGCCGCTGCCCGAGCCTGCGGTTCATTCCTTCACGCGTTCGAGCGTGAGGGGCAGCGCGTGGCCCATCTGCGTAAATGTGCCGTCGATCGAGGCCTTGTCGGCGGCGATCTTGCTGTCGAACATTGCCCCCAGCCCCTTGATCTCGATGGTCAGTGAAGTCCCGTCCCGCTTGACGGAGGTCGCGCTTATCCAGATCGGGTTCTGGTCGGGGCTCTCGAGCTTTGCGGTTAATCCATCCTGCGTATTCGTGATCTTGACCAGAAGATGCAGTACGCCTGAGCCGGTGTCGAGGGGGCCCTCCCAGGTGCCATCGATGTCGGTGGGGGGCGCGGGTTTGGGCGCGGGCGGCGGCGCCAGTTCCGCGGCGGTCGCTCTCTTGAAGTTCAGATTGAGTGACTGCCCCTGCGACCAGGTGCCGTCGATCTCGGTCGCGTCCTTGTTGACGGTCCCGGTATAGGCGCCGTGAACGGCCTCGACGACCAGGTCGAGCTTCGTATCCTTCAAGGAGATCGAGCTCACTGGAATGCCGAATGCGCCTTGGTCGACGCTGTCGAGCGTGGCTGTGAGCCCGCCATCTTTGCCCGCGGCAATGTGCAGAACAAGGTGCAACTCCATGCTGCCTGCGCTGAGGGTTCCCTGCCAATCACCGGCTACCTGTGATTGAGCGCGGCAATTTGGCGCAAGCGCAATGGCCATCATCGCCGCCAACGCTATGGATCGGATCGCGATCACGATTGCTTTCATCGCATTCTCCCTTGGGCGGAAATCATAGCAGAACCAACCGCAGGGAGCGCTGACAGCAATCACCACTTGCTGTCCGTGCCTCCAGCCCGATAAAGTGACAGCGATAAGGTTCTTTTTGGCGTGCGGCGTCTTGCCGCGTGGTCCCCACCGCCGTGCGCTCTTCGAAATCCGCTTCCCTAAAGGACGATGCATGTCTTCGAGTACAGTTCCTGCTGTCGCCAATCGCGATATCGACTCCACGCTGCGCGAAAATCGCGTCTTTCCGCCGCCTGCGGAGTTCAGCGCCAAGGCCCACATCAAGAGCCTGGAAGAGTACGAGGCGCTTTACAAGCAATCCATCGAAGATCCCGAAAAATTCTGGGCGGGCGTAGCGCGGGAACTGCATTGGTTTAAGCCGTGGGACAAGGTTCTGGATTGGGATCTGCCGTGGGCGAAATGGTTCGTAGGCGGCAAGATGAACCTGAGCTACAACTGCCTCGACCGACATATTGACGGGCACGCCCTAGGCGGGCGTGCCAACAAGACCGCGCTGATCTGGGAGGGTGAGCCGGGCGAGATTCGTCGCCTTACCTACGCCGAACTGCACACCGAGGTGCAGAAGTTCGCCAACGCCCTCAAGTCGCTCGGGATCAAAAAGGGCGATCGCGTGGCAGTGTACATGGGCATGACGCCGGAACTGGCCATTGCTCTCTTGGCCTGCGCGCGCATCGGCGCCGTGCACTCGGTGATCTTCGGCGGATTCGCCGCGCATGCTATTGCCGACCGCGTGGCAGATTCGGAATGCGTGGCCATCATCACGCAGGACACAAGCTACCGTCGCGGTAACGAGGTCAAGCTGAAAGCGACGGTGGACGAGGCCATGCCAGCCTGCCACAGCGTGAAGCACGTGATTGTCTATAAACGCACCGGCACGCCGGTGAACATGGTGGGGGGCCGCGACCACTGGTGGCACGAGCTGGTCGCCAAGGCTGAGCCAGAGTGCGCTGCCGAGGAGATGGATTCCGAAGACCCGCTCTACATTCTGTATACGTCGGGATCGACTGGGAAGCCGAAAGGCCTGCTGCACACTACGGGCGGCTACGCAGTGCAAACTTACTTAACGTCGAAGTACGTATTCGATCTGCGCGACGACGATATTTACTGGTGCACGGCCGATATCGGCTGGGTCACCGGTCACTCGTATGTGGTCTACGGCCCTCTGCAGAACGGAGCGACGGTGCTGATGTACGAAGGCGCGCCCAACTTTCCGGATTTTTCGCGCTTCTGGAAGATTGTCGACGACCACAAGGTGACAGTTTTCTACACCGCGCCCACGGCGATCCGCGCCTTCATCAAGTGGGGCAATGAATTTGTGGATAAATACGATCTCCGATCTCTCAGGCTGCTCGGCACCGTGGGCGAGCCAATCAATCCCGAGGCCTGGATGTGGTATCGCGAGAAGATCGGCCGCAACCGCTGCCCGATTGTGGACACATGGTGGCAAACCGAGACTGGCGCGATCATGATTGCGCCGATTCCCGGGGCGGTTGCGACCAAGCCGGGCTCGGCGACGCGGCCTTTCTTCGGCATTCAGCCGGAGGTGGTGACGCCGCCAGACGCGAACGGAAACTTCAAAGCGGTCCCTGCGGGAAGCGGCGGGTTGCTGGTGGTGCGCAAGCCGTGGCCCTCGATGGCGCGCACCATCTACGGCGATCCCGAGCGCTATCAAAAGACCTATTGGTCCGACGTGCCGGGCTGCTACTTTACGGGTGACGGCGCGCGCCAGGATGCCGACGGCTACTTCTGGCTGATGGGGCGCGTGGATGATGTGATCAACGTGAGCGGGCACCGGCTGGGCACGATGGAAGTGGAGTCGGCGCTGGTGGCGCACCCAAAGGTTGCCGAGGCGGCCGTGGTGGGCCGGCCCGACGATCTGAAAGGTCAGGCGATTGCGGCCTTCGTCACGCTCGAAAGCGGCAACCCGCCATCGAATGAGCTGAAAGACGAGCTGAGGAAGTGGGTTGCGAAGGAAATCGGCGCGCTGGCCCGTCCCGACGATATTCGCTTTACCGAAGCGCTGCCCAAGACGCGCTCAGGCAAAATCATGCGCCGCCTGCTGCGCGAGCTCGCCACGCACGGTGAGGTCAAGGGCGATGTGACCACGCTCGAAGACTTCACCGTGATTGCCAAGTTGCGCGAGGGGGAAGAGGGCTAGCGAGCGGTCGCTTCCGGTCTACTTGTCGTCCACCCCGAAATCGAAGAACGAAGCAATTGCCGATATCCGGTGGTGAAGGAGCCTTTTTGCCGCGTAATCGAGCGATCGGGTGACGTTGGCCGGGCCTGCGCGTCCAAAAGGCGGAGCCGACTGCCCAGGAAACCTTGCCCGCCGGCTCTGGGAGCCGTAAAATAAGGCATCGCAGGAGTTATCCAGGCAATGATATTGAATCGCCGCCGCCTATTTTTCGCAGCTCTAAATTGCGGCCTTATTTGGCTTTTCGCAACCGGTCTTCAGGCCCAGAGTCCAGCTCCCTCTACAACCCAGCAGACGCAGCCGCCGGCGGCACAACAGGCACAGCCCGCAAACGACCAGGTGCAGAATACGGTGCAGAGCCAGGAGCCCGATCCTTTGAAGCGCAAGCTCTCGGACAAGGAACGGTACCGGGCGCAAAAGGAACTCCGGCAGGAGTTGAAGGGGCCGTACAAGAAATGGCTGGATGAGGATGTTCCGTACATCATCACCGATGATGAGCGGAAGGCCTTCATGACCCTGAGCAACGACGAAGAGCGCGAGGCCTTCATCGAGAACTTCTGGCAGCGGCGCAATCCCGATCCCGATTCTCCCGAAAATGAGTTTCGCGACGAACATTATCGGCGCATCCAATATGCCAACGACCATTTTGCCGCCGGCAAGCCAGGATGGAAGACCGATCGAGGCCACATCTACATTTCGTTCGGCGCTCCCGACAGCATCGACTCCCACCCTTCGGGCGGCCTGTACGAGCGGCCGTACGAAGAGGGTGGCGGCGAAACCTCCACCTTTCCATTCGAGATTTGGCACTACCGGTACATTGAGGGCGTCGGCGAAAACATCGATATCGAGTTCGTGGATACCTGCCAGTGCGGCGATTATCACTACACCATCGACCGCAGCGAAAAGGATGCACTGAAGAATGTTCCCGGCGCCGGTCTTACCGAATCGGAAGAGCTGACCCACTCGAACAAAACCGACCGCTTTAAAGGAAATGGCATCGAGGAACTTGGCGCCGGAGGTATGAGCACGTACAACCAGAGCAAGGAGTTCGATCGCATCGAAATGGCGTCGAAGCTCTTTGCGCCCCCGCCCATCAAGTTTTCTGATCTGGAGAACGATCTCGACGAGTTCAACAGTTCGCACAAACTGCTTTCGGGCCCGGTGTTTCCTTTCGATGTCCGCACCGATTACGTGAAAGTCACCGATGGCATGGACCTGATCCCCATCACGATTCAGCTCCGCAATCGCGACATCACCTTCGTGACCAAGGACGGTGTTTCCAAGGGTGTGGTGAACATCCTGGGGCGGGTGACCACCATCATGCACAAGACGGTGCAGACGTTCGAGGACACGGTTGAAGTAACCGAGCCCTCGGAACTGCTGGAGAAGTCGCTCGACCGCAAGTCGCTTTACTGGAAGGCGCTGCCGGTCCCGCCCGGGCTTTATCGTCTCGACATCGCGATTAAGGACGTCAACAACAAGGATCATGTCGGCATCTACGGCCGCAGCCTCAATGTCCCTGGGTTCGACGACGAGAAGCTGGGAACCTCATCGCTGATCCTGGCCGACAAGATGAATCCCGTGTCGTCGGAGCAGATCGGCAGCGGCGAATTCATCATCAGCAATATGTTTGTCCGGCCGCGGGTGCCGGAGAACCCGGCTGCGCCCGTGAGCTTCATTCGCGGACAGAATTTGAATTTTTGGGTGCAGTTTTATAATCTTGGCATCGACGAGGCCACAAAGAGCAATTCGGCGACCGTTACCTATCAGATCGCCGACTCCGCGGGCAATGTGATTCTCGAAAACCAGATGGAATCCAAGGACCTGGGGGCGCACAGCGACCAGTTGACGGTGGATAAGAGCCTGCCCATCGCCGGCCTGAGCCCCGGCAAATACAAGGTGACCGTGAAAGTAAATGACGCGATTACGAAGCAAGAGATTACGCAATCGGCGCCCTTTATTGTGGAATAGAGAGTAAAATCCCGTACAAGGAACAACCGGGCCAATAGAACCCGGAGAGCCGTGCGGGAGGACCGCTTTCGAGGAAATTGCCAGAGACGCGGCGAGGATTCGAATACTGCAGATGAAATGCAGCGCCTATTTCGCCGGTTTCGCCCTGCTGATCGCCTTGGGCGCCGTTCCAGGCTTTGGAGCGGTGACAGGGTCAGTGTCGGGAACCGTGCGGGACTCGTCGGGCGTGCCCCAAATGGGCGCCGAAGTCCAGGTGTTGAGTTCCGGCTTGAGCGTGATCGCCAGCGCCTACACGGATGCGGACGGCCGATTTCTTATCTCATCGCTGATGCCCGGGCGTTACATTCTTAAAGCCATGGGGCCTTCTTTCCTGCCTTCGCAGCGGGAAAATGTCAAGGTCCGCACCGGCACCATCGTCAATCTCACAATGTACACGCTCTACGAAGTAGTCCAATGGCTGCCCGCCGAGCCGCGATCCGGCAGCGCGCCAAAAGACGACTGGGCCTGGACATTGCGCTCCGCGGCCAATCGCCCCTTGCTGCGCTGGCTTGAAGATGGGCCGCTCATCGTCGACTGCGAGGGGCCGCGCGCTACGCCGAAGTTGAAGGCGCGCATTATGGCCACCGGGCAGGCAGGGGCCTTCGGCGAAAATGGCGAGCGATTCTCAACGGTGGTGGAAGACACGCCTTCAAGCAGCCGGGAGTTGCTGGCGCAGGTAGATTTTGCGCCTGACAGCGACGCCGGCATGGAATCGATGCTGGGCTTCCGCCAGGATCTGGGGTTCGCCGGTTCGGTGGAGTCGGTGGCAGCGGTCTCGCTCGACCCCGAGATCGCGAGCGGGGACAATGCAGGACTCGATGTGGCCTCTGTCCGCACGTCGGAGACGATGCATTTCGGCGAAGCCGTCGAGGCCGAGATCGGTTCCGATCTGGTGGCCAGCCGTCTCGCAGGGGCATCGCCGAGCACAGCAACGGCATTGCTGCCATACGCAACGATCACGTGGCGCGGAAGCAATAGTACGTTGGAATACCGTTTGGCCACCATGGTTCCCAGCCAGACCGGCCAGACGAACGAAAACGCCGACTGGTTGCCCGCGAGCGCCGAACGCAATGGCACTCTGACTATTGAGCACGGCCTTCATCAGGAGATCGGTTGGGAGCGGCAACGCGACGCTTCGGCCATGGGGATTGTTTTCTACTCCGACCGCATCGACAATCCGGTTCTGGAGGCGGCAGGCCATTTTGCCCAGGGCGATATTCCAGCCGCGGTATTGTTCGATCCTGGAAGCAATCTGATGCGGGCGGCGGGGTCGTCTTATACTTCCGCCGGTGTCAAGGCCAGCATGGAGCACCGGCTGCCCGGCCGCAATCTCATGCGCCTGAGCTACGCGAGCGGCAGCGCCCTGGTGATGCCGGCATTGTCGCAACCCTCCGCTTTGACGGATGTGCTGGCTTCCGCGGCTTCTCACCGCGCGCAGACGTACTCGATCTCGCTCTCGGGCACGCTGGATAAGACAGGAACCCGATGGCGCGCTAGCTACAGTTGGCAGCCGGAGGACACCTTGACGGCGGTCGCGCCCTTTGCCGAGGACGCAGCCGAGCCCTACCTGAATCTGCATCTGCGCCAGCCCATCCGCGTCACCCGCAACGGCTCGGAAGGGCTGGAAGCTCTGTTCGACGTGCAGAACCTGCTTGCCGAGGGCTACCAGCCGTACATCCTGAGCGATGGTTCGCTGCTCTTCTTCGCCCAGGCTCAGCGCAACCTGCGCGTGGGCCTTGCCTTCACATTCTGAATCCGTCTATGGTTGGCCTCGGATCGGCGTTACACTCAAGCCGAGGCCGTTCATGCGGAGTTTGACGCGAATGAGAAGCTGCCGAACCGTCTTGTTTTCTCTCCTGGTTTTTTCAGCAATCAATCCAGTTTTTGCCCAAGATAGAGCTGTTTCGCAAAATACCGCCGGCACGCCAGGCGATCCATTGCTGCGCGGATTTCTCGATCCACCCAATGGAGCGCGGCCCCGCGTGTGGTGGCATTGGATGGATGGCAATATCTCCAGCGAAGGCATCAAGCTCGATCTCAACTGGATGCATCGCGTGGGCATTGGGGGCGTCACCATCTTTGAAGGCGCCATCAACACGCCGCAAGTGGTTCCGCATCGGCTCGTCTACATGACGCCGGAGTGGAAGCAGGCATTTCGCTACGCCGTGACGACCGCCCGCGCGATGGATATGGAAGTGGCCATCGCCAGCTCGCCGGGCTGGAGCGAGACCGGTGGCCCCTGGGTGCCCGCCCGGGAGGGCATGAAGAAGATGGTTTGGTCAGCCACGCGCGTTGAAGGCGGAATGCGATTCAAGGGCACGCTGGCCCATCCGCCGCAGGTGGACGGAACATTTCAGAACTATCAGGTCCCAGGTCGGCGCGCGCCCGATGGAAGCGAAATCACGCCCCCCGAGTTCTACACCGACGTCGCGGTGATTGCGTACAAGCTTCCTGACGGCGACAAAACGCAGAGGGAGCTTCATCCGACGGTGACGGCGAGCGGAGGAACGCCGGACGTCCCTGCGCTCTCCGATGGCGACGTGAACACGGTTGCGCTCGATCTTCCTGCCAGCGGGCCCGGCAGTGAATCCTGGGTTGAGTTTGACTACGGCCATCCGCAAATGATCCAGGCCGTCACGGTGGCGAGCCTGAATGATTCCATTAGCGTCTTCGATCACGAGAACCCGGCCCTTCCGCCTTATCTCGAAGCCAGCGACGACGGTAACGCCTGGCGCAAAGTCGCCGACGTTCCCCTCAGCAGCATTGTCGAACGCACAGCTTCGTTCGACGCCGTGACCGCGCGCTACTTCCGCCTCGTGTATCCTGCGCAGCCGGCCCCCGTGCACGAGCACGACCACAAAATCACCGAACTGGTGTTGGCGAGCGGCGCGCGCGTGAACGAATTCGAAAAACGCGCCGGATACGCGAACGCGCGCGATTTCTATTCCATCGCCGATCCCAAACTTGCGCCGGAGTTCATCGTACCGCAGGCCGACGTGATCGATCTGACAGCGAAGATGCAGGCCGATGGAACGCTCGATTGGACGCCGCCGGCCGGAACATGGCCCCACAGCACGTGGATCGTCCTGCGCATCGGCTCTTCGCTCACTGGACATGAGAATGGTCCCGCACCCGCCGAAGCGACAGGCCTCGAAGTGGACAAGCTGAACCGCGGCTACGTGAAGAACTATGTCGACGGCTACTTGAAGATGTACGCGGACGCCGTGGGTCCGGAACTGATGGGCGTGAACGGCATCGGATGGATGCTCACCGATAGCATTGAAGTCGGTCCGCAAAACTGGACCGACCGCATGCTCGACGAGTTCAAAGAGCGGCGCGGCTACGATCTGTGGCCATGGCTCCCCGCGCTCACTGGCGTCATCGTCAAGAGCACCGCGGACACAGATCGTTTCTTGTGGGATTTCCGGCGCACTCTGGGCGAATTGCTCGCTGAGAATCATTACGGCGAAATTGCCGAGGATCTGCACGCGCACGGCATGAAGTATTACAGCGAGGCGCTGGAATATCATCGACCCTCGCTCGGCGACGATATGGAGATGCGCAGCAAGACCGACGTTCCCATGGGTGCGATGTGGACGTGGGCGGGCCGGCCGGGGCCGGATTTTGATTATTTTACCGACCTGCGCGGCGCGGCATCCGTAGCGCACATCTACGGCCAGAACATCGTGGGCGCGGAGTCAATGACTTCACGTGGGCCAGCGTGGTCCTTCTCGCCCAACAATCTCAAAAAGGTGGCCGATCTCGAGTTCGCACTGGGCGTGAACCGTTTTGAGATTCACGAGTCCACGCACCAGCCCGTGGCCGACTTGGCGCCCGGTCTCACGCTCGGGCCTTACGGTCTGTGGTTCAATCGCAACGACACCTGGGCCGGTGAGGCGCAGCCGTGGATCACGTATCTGGCGCGCTGCTCGTGGATGCTGCAGCAAGGCCACTTCGCTGCGGACGTCGCGTACTTCTACGGCGAAGAAGGCCCGCTCACCGCGGTCTTTGGCTGGAGGGAGATGAGCGACGCTCCGGATGGCTATGCGTTCGACTTTGTGAACAGCGACGTGGTGCTGCACCGGTTGACGTTGAAAAACGGGCGGCTCGCCACACCGGGTGGCACGAATTATCGCGTTCTCTTTCTTGGTGGGCGCAGCCAGCGTATGACGTTGCCAGTGCTGCGAAAATTGAAGAGTCTGCTGCAGCAGGGCGCGGTCGTGGTCGGCAACCGGCCTGTTGATTCGCCGAGCCTCGCTGACGATCCCGCGGAGTGGAAGAGAGTCGCGGATTCTTTGTGGGGCCGGGCATCTTCGCTGCGCGGCGTGCGTAAGATCGGCAAGGGCCGGCTCTATTTCGGCTATTCCTCCAATGAAGTGCTGGCCGCGCTTGGCATTCCACGCGACTTTGAGTACAGCAAGCCGGAGCCCGACGCGAACCTTATGTTCGTGCATCGCAAGCTTAGCGATGGTGATGTCTATTTCGTCGACAATCGCTCGGATCATGAGGGAAATCTCGACGCAAGCTTCCGCGTGGACGGCAAAGCGCCGGAATTTTGGGATTCGGCGACGGGCGAAACTCAGCCTGCTTCGTATTCGGTTGCAAATGGCCGCACCACGGTCCCGCTTTACCTCGAACCTTGGGGCAGCACGTTCGTGGTCTTCCGCGAGCCGGCCACAACTCCCTCCCGTTCGCTGCCGGCACCGAAAGAAACTGTTGTCGCGGAAGTCGACGATGCGCTCAACCGAGATTGGACTGTCAGCTTCGAACCCAACCGCGGTGCTCCGCTGACCGCAAAACTCGATCACCTCATCTCATGGTGCGATTCGGCGGATCCCGGTATCAAGTATTTCTCCGGTTCCGCCAGCTACTCAAAGACGGTCGACATCTCAGCCCGCGCCTTCACCCCCGGCGCGCATCTGTGGCTCGATCTCGGCGACGTGGAGAACGTAGCGGAGGTCACCGTCAACGGCAAGGATCAGGGGATCGCATGGAAGACGCCGTTTCGCATCGACGTCACCAGTGCGCTCGTGCCGGGCAAGAACCAAATCGTAATCAAGGTGACGAACCTGTGGGTGAACCGACTGATCGGTGATCAGCAGCCATGGTCGCTCAAGAAATACGCCTTCAGCGATTTCACGCCGTACAAAGCCGACTCGCCGCTGCTGCCGTCGGGACTGCTTGGGCCGGTGCGGTTGTTGTCTGTTACAAGTCCGTGATCGGTGCTTCGACGTGCCCAGGGTCTCGGAATTGCGCTTGCATTTTGCGAGGGAAATCGTAAACAATCGCACTGCGGCAGTTCCCAAGATCTGCCGCAACAACCGGGCCGCAACGGGCCGGAGGTCATTATGAGTGGTGTGCGTGTGCTGGTGGGAACGCGCAAAGGTGCGTTCGCTCTCACCTCGGACGGCAAACGAAAAGACTGGACGGTGAACGGGCCGTTTTTCGCCGGCTGGGAGATTTATCACATGAAAGGTTCTCCGGCCGACCCCAACCGCATCTATGTCTCGCAATCGAGTGGCTGGTTCGGGCAGCTCATTCAGCGCTCTGATGACGGCGGCAAGACCTGGCACCAGCCAGGATTGGCGGACGAAGCGGTCCCGCCGCCAGGCCCACCCAAGGCGCTGCCTAACCGTTTTGCCTACGACGCCTCGGCAGAAACCGGCAAGCCGCTCACTACACACCAGTGGTACGACGGCACGCAGCACCCCTGGGAGTTCAAGCACGTGTGGCACATCGAGCCCTCGCACGGCGATCCCAACACCGTGTACGCGGGGGTCGAAGACGCGGCGCTCTTTCGCTCGACCGACGGCGGCGAGAACTGGCAGGAACTTTCGGGTCTGCGCGGGCACGGCAGCGGACCGATGTGGACGCCGGGCGCAGGCGGCATGGGATTGCACACCATCATCCTCGATCCCGCGAATCCCAAACGCATCTATATTGCCATCTCGGCCGCAGGCGCGTTCCGCACCGACGATGGCGGCGCGACGTGGAAGCCGATCAACAAGGGGCTGGTGTCGAACTTCATGCCGAAGCCTGACGCGGAGGTCGGCCATTGCGTGCACCACGTGGCCATGCACCGCTCGCGGCCGGATGTGCTCTTCATGCAGAAGCACTGGGACGTGATGCGCACTGACGATGCCGGCGAGAACTGGCGCGAAGTGAGCGGCAACCTGCCCACCGACTTCGGGTTCGTCATCGACGTGCATGCGCACGAGCCGGAGACGGTTTACGTGGTGCCGATCAAGAGCGACTCCGAGCACTTCCCGCTCAGCGGAAAGCTGCGCGTTTACCGCAGCCGCAGCGGCGGCAACGAGTGGGAGCCGCTCGCCAAGGGTCTGCCCGAAAAGGATTGCTACGTGAACGTGCTGCGCGATGCCATGGCTGTCGATACGCTCGACGAGTGCGGAGTCTACTTCGGCACCACAGGCGGACAAGTCTACGCATCGGCCAACTCCGGCGACAGTTGGGCTCCGATTGTGCACGACTTGCCCGCAGTGCTCTCGGTAGAAGTGCAGACGTTGTGAAGCAGGCAATAGGGACTAGGAGCTACGCACGATGCTGCTTTGAAAGGGCACGGCTTCAGCCGTGCAGTTACGGCGCCAAATAAAAGCAGGGGCTTTAGCCCCTGAAGGACTTCTGAACCACGAACCTCATCGTTAGCTGCGAATTCACGTGCAGAGCGACAATCCCCAATCCGAAAATTTTCGCGCGGTGCGCGTGACCATCCCGTACCATCTGCGCAACCTGGCGCGGGTGGAGGGAGACGTTTCGCTCGAAGTGGCCGCGCCGGTGACCGTGCGCTCGGTTCTCGATGCGCTTGAGGCGCGCTATCCCATGCTGCGGGGGACCATTCGCGATTACGGCACCGGCGAGCGGCGGGCGTTTTTGCGATTTTTTGCCTGCGAAGAGGATTGGTCGCTCACCTCACCTGATGCGGAGCTTCCCGAGGCCATTGTGGCAGGCAAAGAGCCGCTGCTGATTATTGGCGCCATCGCCGGCGGCTAAAGCAGGGAGTAGCCGTCAGAATATAGGCAGGTGGCCCACTCACAGATCCAGTTACCCGCCCGAACTTCGCAAATAGGGAAGTCTGTGCCCCATTCATCGCGACTTTATCGCGATGAGTGGGCCGCGGGTTCTTGCCGTCCACTCCGACTCGATTTCAACGACTCCGCGAGTTCCGGTAGCGGCCTCTCGTTCAATGCGATCACCCCGACCCGCCGTCAAGCCCCCGCCGCCAAAATCCTCGCAGCCCCCGGTCGCTAAACCGCTGATTCCCGCTCCCTTGCTCCCTCGCTCCCCGTGCTCCCTGTTTTGCAGAAAATTACCCCACTCCGGCGCACAATCGAGATAAGCATCTTGATAAACCACGGCGAACGGGTCCCGGGGCCGGGCCACTGATCACTGATTTCTGACCGCTGTCCTCGGTGCCCGGTCACTGATCACTGACCACTGATTCCTGATCACTGTTTTTCGACTGTGCAACTGTGCTGCCCGCAAGTCGATGCGATGCAATGGCCTGCAGCCAAAATCGCGTACTGGCACAGAAACTGTGCAACTGTGCTGGAGCCGACGCTATCAACTGAATAATCGCTAATCAGTGCTCTTCTTTGCCTGGGCGGAGCATCAGGGCTTTGATCGCTTCTTTGGGGTCTTTGCCTTCGTTGAGGATCAGCTCCATTTGCTCGGTGATGGGCATTTCGACTTTGTGCTGGCGTGCGAGGCCGAGCGCTGAACGCGTAGTGCGCACGCCTTCTGCCACCTGGCCGCCGAGGGAATCGAGAATCTCGGGCAGTTTGCGGCCCTGGCCCAATTTTTCTCCAACTGTACGGTTGCGGCTGAGCGAGCCTGTGCAGGTGAGGACGAGGTCGCCTACGCCGGCGAGGCCGGCCAGAGTTTCACGGCGCGCTCCGCAGGCTACGGAGAGGCGCGTGATCTCGGCAATGCCGCGGGTGATGAGTGCGGCTGTTGAATTGTGGCCGAGGCCTACGCCGGCGGCAACTCCTGCGGCGATGGCGATGACGTTTTTGAGCGCGCCGCCAAGCTCGACTCCAATCACATCTG
>JBAWFY010000703.1:0-3407 GCA_049592335.1 Occallatibacter sp. | reverse complement strand
GTACTGAGCATGATCGCCAGTGCAGGAATCCATCCGAAGTAATACCACGAAATCAAGCAGGAACTGACAATCAGAATCCACGTCAAGGACTTTGATTCAATTACCCGTCCGATGGCGCCTTCGCTCTCATTGCTCTCAGACTTAGAAAAAAGCGAATTGAATTCGTCCATGAGATCCTCCACCACTATCGGATATTCGACTTGGCCGGCTTCGGTGCCTAACTCCGATGGCACCCCCAACACGCGCGAAGCGTGGCTAACTCCGCTGCTTCAACAACGCCTTTGCCCGCGCCGCCACATTCTCCGCCGTAAATCCCAGTTCCTTCATCACAGTCGGTCCGGGAGCCGAGGCGCCGAAGCGGTCGAGCCCGACGACATCGCCGTTCGAGCCCACGTACTTCCACCATCCCAGCGTCGCGCCGGCCTCGACAGCCAGCTTGGGCACGCCAGCCGGCAGCACGCTCGCCTTGTACTCGGCAGATTGCGCATCGAAGAGCTTCCAGCTCGGGAAACTGACTACACGCGCGCGAAATCCCTCCGCGGCCAGGAGCCTGGCTGCGTCCACCGCCGTCCAAACCTCGGAACCCGTCCCGATCAGAATCAGCTGTGGGTCAGCCGCATCTTCGAGCACGTACGCGCCCTTGCTCACGCTCGCGTAGACATCGCGCTTCGTTGCATCGATCACCGGCACATCCTGTCGCGTGAGCGCAAAGAAGCACGGCCCCTTGTGTTCGAGCGCCACCCGCCAGGCCGCTGCCGTTTCGTTCGCGTCAGCCGGGCGGAAATCAACCATATGCGGCACCGCGCGCAGCGCCATCAAATGTTCGATGGGCTCGTGCGTGGGGCCGTCCTCACCCACGCCGATCGAATCGTGCGTGAAGACAAAGAGCGATGGCGCTTCCATAATCGCCGCAATCCGCAGCGCCGGTTTGGCGTAGTCGGAGAAGACGAAGAACGTCGATCCGAACGGCCTCACGCCCCCGTGCACCGCCATGCCATTCACTGCCGCGCACATGGCCAGCTCGCGCACGCCGAAGAACACGTTGCGCCCCGCCGGATCGGCGGCGAAATGCGGGCTCGATTTGAAAATCGTTTTGGTCGAAGCCGTCAAATCGGCAGCTCCGCCGAACAGTTCCGGCACGTCGTTCGCAATCGCGTTCATCACCTGCTGGCCGGCGTTGCGTGTGGCAATCCCCTTCTCCGTCCCGAAGCTTGGAATCGACTTCTCCCATCCGGCTTTCAACGTGCCCGCCTGCGTGCGCTCGAACTCCGCCGCGAGTTCAGGGAACGCGGACTTGTATCCGGCAAAGAGTTTGTTCCACTCCGCTTCCTGCGCCGCTCCGCACTTCACCGCCTCGCGCCAATTCGCCAGCGCGTCATCCGGCAGAACAAAACTCTGATCCTCAGGGAAGCCGTAGAACTTCTTGGTGGCCGCCGTATCGGCCGCTCCCATCGCCTCGCCGTGCACTTTGTTGGTGCCAGCCTTCGGGCTGCCATAACCGATGACCGTGCGCACCCCGATCAACGACGGCCTGTCTTCCACAGCTTTCGCCGCCTCAATCGCCTTCTCGATGCCTTCCAGATCGTTGCCGTCCATCACACGCTGCACGTGCCAGCCGTAGGCCTCGAAGCGCTTATAGACATCCTCCGTGAAACTCCACTCCGCGGGACCGTCGAGCGTGATCAGGTTGTCGTCATAAAGCGTGATCAGCTTACCGAGTTTCAACGTTCCGGCCAGCGACGCGGCTTCATGCGAAATGCCTTCCATCATGTCGCCGTCGCCGCACAGCATGAACGTGTGATGATCGACCACATTGAAGCCCGGCCGGTTGTACGCCGCCGCCAGATGCTTCTCTGCGATGGCCATTCCCACTGCCATGGCAAAGCCCTGTCCCAGCGGCCCGGTCGTCGCCTCCACGCCATCGGTCATGCCGTACTCGGGATGCCCCGGCGTCTTCGATCCCCACTGCCGGAAGCTCTTCAAATCGTCGAGCGTGATTTTGTATCCGGAAAGAAACAGCGAACCGTAGAGCAGCATCGATGCATGCCCGTTCGAAAGCACGAAACGGTCGCGGTCCGCCCACTTGGAGTGCGACGGATTGTGCTTCATCAGCTTGTGAAAAAGCAGATAGGCAATCGGCGCGCAAGCAATCGGCGCTCCCGGATGACCGCTCTTGGCTTTCTCCACGCCGTCGAGGGCGAGCAGGCGCAGTGTGTCAATGGAAAGCTGATCGATAGAGAGAGAAGCAATGGTTGAAGCCATGATCGTTTTTATGGATCCTTTCCGAAAAGTGCGCATGCACCGGCCAAACAGGGCACTAAGCCGCATCAGCCCACGGCGCTAAGCCGCGCCAACTTCGACTCTTATATTGTATCCAAGCCAGGAGTCCGACTCGTCCAGCGTCGGTCTCAATTCTTGGGTCGCAGCCTGGCATGATACTCTTTGCTCAAACCTCGCACCCTTCGCTTAAGATGCTTCTTAGCATATTCTTGCCACGGAGGCGTTCGATCCCATGTCCACATCCAGGACTTTCTTCGTTCTCTTCATCGCTGCGCTTTCTCTCTTCGCGATTCCGATGAGGGCGCAGTCGCAGGCCGCCACGCAGGCTGCTCCCGTTCCGGCGCAGCTTCTCAACGCTCGAAAGGTCTTTATTGCCGATACCGTCGGATGGTTCGACACGGATATCTGGAGCGGCACGCAAGACCGGCTCTACAACGAGACCTACGCTGCTATCGAGGGGTGGGGACATCTTCAGGTCGTCGGTTCGCCCGCCGATGCGGACGTTGTTCTCCATCCTTCCATCTCCAACCCGGCTTGCGCTGGCGAGGTCTGCGGCGCCTATCCGATGATGCGCTTTGAGCTGATTGATCCCAAGACCGGCATCGTGCTGTGGGGGAGAATTTCCTCCATCGGATTACTCTCAACAAAAAAGACGAACGATAGGGAATTCGAGGCCGCAATCACAGCTCTGATCGGCGATCTGAAGCAGGACATGGCGCCTGGAAAGTAGGCTCCTGCCGAAAGCCACTTCAGGCAGCATCGACCTTGAGCTTTATGTTGTATCCAAGCCAGGCATCGGGGCCCCGGTCGGTCCAGCGCAGGGTCCATTCGAATTCTGAGCATCCGGACTGCGGCGCGATGTCGGCGCTGAATCCTGCGCTGCCGAATCCGCGGCTGGCCGTTGTCTTCTGCGTCTTCCAGCCGTCGCATGTCCAAACCACGTCGAAGCTGCTCGCATCCAGGATGCGCAGCGTCTTTCCCGCGTCGATGCGCTGAATCGGCCGATTACGGCTGTATATATCAATCTCGCGCCTCGGCCGCTCGCGTCCTTCAGGCGTCGCGTAGCGCTCATACACCGGCTCGATGCGGTCGAAGACTTGGCCGTCTACCGCAGAGCGCATCAGTTT
>JBAWFY010000702.1:0-18869 GCA_049592335.1 Occallatibacter sp. | reverse complement strand
CGGCAAACTCCGCGGCGAGAGACTCCAAACGATCTTTACGGCGCGCGGTGAGGACGAGTTTTGCGCCGTGCCGGGCGAGCTCGCGGGCCAGAGCCGCGCCGATGCCGGCGCTGGCCCCGGTGACCAGCGCCCATTTGCCGTTGAAGTCAGAGGCCGTCATCGCTCCCATAGGATAGCGGAGCCCGGTGGAGCTGATCTGGCTGGTATCCCAGGTGCTCAAATGCAAGGCACCTGGGGCACCCGGCCGCGCGGGCGCGTGGCTAAAGGGAGAGGGCTAGTTTGTGGATGAAGCCGTTGCTGGCGCGGCTGGCGCCTTCGAAAGCGAGCGGATATAAATGATCAGGTTCCAGACCTCGGTGTCGTCGGCGCGGCCGCTGTCCTCTGTCGGCATCTGGCCTTTGCCTTTGCGAATGACGGCAAACAGGTCGCTGTCGGGCTTGCCGGCAAGGGTTTTCGCATCGGTCCAATCGTCAAGCGTGAGGCTCATGCTGGTGGCCAGGTCGGATTTGCCGTTGCCCGTGTCGCCGTGGCAAAGGGCGCAATCCCGTTTGTAGATCACCTTGGCCTGGGCCTGGGATTCCGCGGTGGGCTTGACGGGATTGTTGCCGGGCGGGACAGTTTGCGCGGGCGCGGCCTGCGGGTTGCGACCGGCGAGCGGCAGACAGACGGCGGCGATGAGGACCGCGGCGAAAATGAGCAAAGACGACTTCAACATCACACCCTCCTGAGGGAGATGTCAGCGGGAGCGGGCATCTTCGCTTGTGTGGATTCTGGCAGGAATTATAGGCTGGGAGAGCGGGGTGGGATGTGAGATAGCGCACATGAAATGGGGCCCGCCCGTATTGGTATCGAGGCACTTATCTACCCGGTCCGAAGCGGGAGGTGACGGGTTTCCCGGCCATTTCAGCGAAGGGTGCGAAAGATCGCAATGGTGCGGCTACCGGAGAGCCGGATATCCGGCCGATGCGCCCGCCATGCGAAACAACTGCAATACGTTGCATTCTAAGTTACGGTCGGTCGTCACTGACGCTCCGGATTGCCTTGTGAAACAATGGTCCGCATGTTTCCGTTGCCAAAGATTATCCAGGGTGGCATGGGCGTCGGTGTATCCAACTGGCGGCTGGCGCAGGCAGTTTCACGGGTGGGACAGCTTGGCGTTGTCTCAGGGACCGCGCTCGACCAGGTGGTGGTGCGCCGGCTGGCCGACGGTGACGATGGCGGGCACATGCGCCGGGGCTTCGATGCGTTTCCGTTTCCGGAGACGGCGAAGCGCATCTGGAACGAGTACTTCGTGCCTGGAGGAAAGGCGGATGGCGCTCCGTATCCAACCGTGCCCATGCACCAGCGGTCGGATTCGCGCAAGCTGGTTGAGTTGCTGATGGTAAGCAACTTTGTGGAAGTCTTTCTTGCGCGGCAGGGACATCTGAACAAAATTGGCGTGAATTTCCTGGAGAAGGTGCAGCTTCCGCACCTGGCTTCGATTTACGGGGCGATGCTTGCGGGCGTGGGATATGTGCTGATGGGAGCGGGGATTCCGCTGCACATTCCCGGCGTGCTGGACAACTATGCCGCGGGAAGATCGGCGGAGTACAAGCTGGCCGTGAGTGGCGCGCCTGCCGATCAAGATACGATGATGCGGTTCGATCCGCGCGATTACGTGGAGGGCGAGCTTCCGCAACTGGAGCGGCCGAAGTTTTTGGCGATTGTGTCGTCGAATACGTTGGCCACGACGATGTTGCGGCGCGCGTCGGGCAAGGTGGATGGGCTGATTATCGAGAGCCCAACGGCTGGCGGACACAATGCGCCTCCGCGCGGGAAGGCCGCGCTGGATGCTTCGGGGCAGCCGGTTTATGGAGAGCGCGACCGGGTGGACGTGGGCGAATTGCGGCGGCTCGGAGTGCCCTTCTGGCTGGCCGGCGGATACGGCAGCGCGGAAAAATTGCATGAGGCGCTCGAGCAGGGAGCGCAGGGAGTACAGGTGGGCACCGCCTTTGCGTTCAGCGAGGAGTCGGGGCTGCGGCACGACTTGAAAAAGAAGCTGGTGGCGCAGGCTGCACAAGGAACGGCCGAAGTGTTCACCGATCCGCTGGCTTCTCCGACGGGATTTCCTTTCAAGGTGGCGCAGCTTGCTGGAACTTACTCGGATGCGGGGGTTGCGGCTGCACGCACCCGCATTTGCGACCTCGGATATCTGCGCGAGGCGTATTGGACGGAGGACGGGAAGCTGGCGTACCGATGCGCTGCCGAGCCGGAAATGTCGTATGCGGCCAAAGGTGGCAACATGGAGAATAGCGTGGGGCGCAAGTGCCTGTGCAACGCGCTGCTGGCAAATATTGGGCATCCGCAGACGCGCAAAGACGGCGTGGCTGAGCCTCCGCTCGTGACCGTGGGCGATGACGTGAATATCGTGAGGCGATTTTTGCGGGATGGGGCGGAGAGTTATAGCGCGGCGGATGTTGTGGAGTCGCTGATGCGCGGAGCGGTCTGCGGATAGCGGGCGTGGACAGATGGCGGCTACGAGCACGCCCGATAAAACGAGCCAAGGAGACTTCAGCATCATAGCCTCCGCAAACCGGCTCCTTCGATCTACAATGGCGGACGAGGAGGAGATGGCTATGAGCAGGTCTCTACTCAAACATTTCTTGTGGCTCGCGGTGGTGGGACTGGCTGCGGGTTGCGCCAATGGGGACCGGCAACTGCAGTCACTGAGCATCAGCCCGGCGACAGCGACAGCCAACGGTTCTCCGGTGCAATTTACTGCGACGGGCCATTGGAGCGAGTCGCCGACCACCGTGACGCCGCAGGCAGCAACCTGGGTTGCATGTACGGCGACGGACGCGCCGACTACGGACGCGACGATTTCCTCGGCCGGGATGGCGACATGCGCCAGCGGAGCCAAGGGAACGTACGAGGTTTATGCGTGGGATCCGCGCCCTGGACCGGCATGTACTGCAATACCGGCGTGCGGCGGGGGCTGCGAGGCCATCATCGCGACGGCGCAAATCACCTGCCCATGAGGGATTGGTTCAGGCGCAGACGGGTCGCGTTAGAATAGATAGTGCAGTGATTCTTCGCGAGCCCATCTCGGTTCTGCTCTAGCGGCGCCCGCCGCATACGGTTTTCTGCGCCCATTCCACTTCTTCACTCATTTCACTCATTCACTGCACTCGTCCAAAACCTGAAGGCCCGGAGGGCTCATGCTGGATCGGCTGGAACAGATGGAGCAGCGCTACAACGAAATGCAGGCGCAGTTTGCGCTGCCCGAGGTGCTGAACGACCACGAGAAGTACCAGAAGACAGCCAAGGCGCTACGCGAGATCGAAACGCCGGTCGAGAAATACCGCGAGCTGAAGCAGGCGCGGCAGGGATTGGCGGATGCGCGGGCGATGCTGGCGGAGAGCGACGCGGATTTGCGCGCCATGGCCGCGGAGGAGATTGCCGCGCTGGAGCCAAAGGCGGCCGAGCTCGAAGAAGAGCTGAAGGTGCTGCTCTTGCCCAAGGACCCGAACGACGAAAAGAACATCATTCTCGAAATTCGCGCGGGCACGGGCGGCGACGAGGCTTCGCTTTTTGCGGCGGAGATTTTCAGGATGTATACGCGCTTTGCCGAGCAGAAGCGCTGGAAGGTGGAGTTGTTGTCGCTGTCGGAGTCCGGCATCGGCGGTTACAAGGAAGTGATTGCAATTATCGAAGGCGAGCGCGTCTACTCGCAGCTCAAGTGGGAGAGCGGCGTGCACCGCGTGCAGAGAGTGCCCGAAACCGAGCAGCAGGGGCGCGTACACACTTCGGCAATCACGGTGGCCGTGCTGCCCGAGGCCGAAGAAGTGGATATCAAGATCGAGGCCAAAGATATTCGCATCGATACTTTTTGTTCGTCGGGGCCCGGCGGGCAGTCGGTGAACACGACGTACTCGGCGGTGCGCATCACGCACCTGCCGACGAACACAGTGGTGAGTTGCCAGGACGAGAAGTCGCAGATCAAGAACCGCGAAAAAGGCATGCGCGTGCTGCGCTCGCGGCTCTACGAGATGGAGATGGAGAAGCAGAATGCCGAACTCGCCAAGGCTCGCAAACAGCAGGTTGGCTCCGGCGACCGCAGCGAAAAAATCAGGACCTATAACTTTCCGCAGAACCGCGTGACGGATCACCGCATCGGGCTCACGCTGCATCAGCTTGACCTGGTGATGCAGGGGCGGCTGCAGCCCTTCGTCGATGCGTTGATTGCGCATTATCAGGCCGAGCAGTTGAAGGGCGAGCAGGCGGCGTAAAACAGCGCCGCCCCTGCGGGGCTCCCAATCATCTTTGGGCTAACATTCCCAGCGTTGAAACGCTGGGCTAACAAGCATGGCGCCTACGGCGCGCTCCGTGCGGTAGTCAGCGGCTGAACGCCAGGACTCCTCTCTTGAGATCCACGGACACTTGGGAGATGCCGAGCGCCGGAGGGCTCATCAGGCCGTCAAAGTCGAGCTGCGACCGCTTGGGGTTCGAGACCAGCAGCGCCGATTTCGGACGGAACTCCTGATCGCCGAGCCTGACCGTCCGCAGACGCCTTGCCTGGCTGGTAAAGTTGCCGACGTTCTTCGTGTCGAGGACGGCGTCAACCTTGGCATCGGTCCGCGCACCGGGGCCGGCTGCAATCGCGGGATCGAACAGAACCATGGATCCGACTCCGGTGTCGAAGGCCAGATGCACGGGTGCGCGATCGATCTCTGCGTCAAAAGTAACCAGGCCTTCATCGAGCTTTAACGGAACGGAGAAGGCTAGCGGCGCCGACTGCCCATAGCGGATGATTTCCGCTCGGTAGTCGATGAGGAAGGGCTGCTGGCCGATCACGTTCAGGCCGACGATGGCGTCGATGCGAACCGGAAGCATGCGCCGGAAGAACGACAGATCGGTGGTGATAATCGGAAGATTGGACTGCCGGATGGGGCCAATTTCCAGTGCCGGCAGGATGGCATTCGCGCCGCGCGCCCTGCCGCCCAGAATCACGATATTGGCAGAGTCGTCGCCGGCCAGGTGCAGCCTTTGCGCAACCTGCGCGTCAAATATAGGAACGCTCGTTCCCGTATCCACAAGAAAGTTCAGGTCGGTGAGATGCTGGTCCGCTCCGGCCGCCGATCCGTGAACCACGATCAGGTATCCGCCGTATAGATCGAAGCGGACGGTGTTTGTTCCGTGGGCCGGCATGGAAATTTGCTCGGCTGTAACAAACGTCTGTGATGTTGCGCCAATCAGGACACACAACCTCAGGTAGGGGAATAGGGGACGACCTCGCATGATGCGTTTCCTCCAGTGCCGAAGCGATCATGGGCGAGGGCCACAGGTACCTCAATTCACAACTCCTAAATTGCTGCTCAAGCAGTGGTTTCTGGTGCGGAGAGGGAATGGATATGTGTAGGAGAGGTATCTCTCCTATAAAAGAGTTGAAGATTGCCGCATCGGTATGGCATCAAGAAAGAGGTAACCATGCCAGAGATCTTCCCTAACCAAGAATCAGCCAGGCAGAATGGATTCCACACCGTCCGGTTTGGCGAGTTCGAAGCCAACCTGCAGGCGGGCGAAATTCGCAAATCGGGCAACCGGATCAAACTGCAGGACCAGCCATTCAAAGTGCTTCAGGTGCTGCTGGAGAATCCGGGCAGCGTGGTGTCGCGCGAGGAGTTGCAGTCGCGCGTCTGGCCCGATGTGAGCTATGGCGACTTTGACCACGCGGTCAATGTGGCCATCGGCAAGCTGCGCACTGCACTGGGCGATTCCGCCGAAAGCTCTTCGTTCATCGAAACCATTCCGCGGCGCGGTTATCGGTTTATTGCGCCGGTGGAAATGCTGCCGGCGCTGAAGCTTGTGGCCGGCGGCTTTTCTTCCACCGCGCCGGGGGGTGGGTCACCGCCAGAGCCGGGTGACGCGGGGAATTCCGGGGCGCGAAAGGTCGAGATTCGAAAGAAGGCGCGGCAACTGATCCTGGGCATTGCCGCCTGCGCGGCGCTGCTCGCGGGAGGGATATGGCTTGGCCGCCGCAGCGCCCGATCGAATCCGGTAGACATTCAGCGCCTGACGATGATGCGCGGAACGGTTTACACAGCCAGATTTGCGCCCGATGGGCATACCGTGATTTACGCCGCATCCTGGGAGGGTGCGCCGGCGGAGCTGTTCTCAACGGACTTAAAGTTCCCGGGCTCGCGGCCCTTGGGGCTCGCCGGCGCTGACCTGCTGTCTGTCTCCTCATCGGGCGAAATGGCCTTGCTGGAGTCGGCTGAACCCATCTTTATGGATGGAATGTACGGCACGCTGGCAGAGGCGCCGTTGACAAGCGGCGCACCACGGCTTATCGCCGAGAAGGTGGAATGGGCCGACTGGTCGCCCGATGGAAAGTCGCTCGCAGTGGTGCGCAACGCGGCGGGCAAACGGCGGCTTGAGTTTCCTCTCGGCCATGTGTTGTATGAGACTTCCGGTTGGATCGGCCACCCGCGCATTTCGCCGGACGGCGGCCATATCGCATTTCTCGATCACCCGACTTACGACGACGACGAGGGAGTGGTTGCAGTCATCGGCCTTGCAGGAAAAAAGACTGTGCTTTCGCCGGAATGGGAGAGCGAAGAGGGGCTAGCGTGGTCGGCTAACGGCAAGGAAGTGTGGTTCTCAGCTGCGAAGACGGGTTTGCAACGCGAGATCTACGCGGTGGATATGTCTGGCCACATGCGCTCAGTCTTCCGGTCATTAGGCGGTGTGACGATCGAGGATATCGCTCCCGACGGCAAGGTGCTGATGACGCGCGATGAACACCGTGCGGGTATCGGCGGGTTGGCACGAGGCGCAACTCACGAACAGGACCTCTCGTGGAGGGACTGGTCGCTTCCGCAGGACCTCTCGGCGGACGGCAAAACTCTGCTCTTTGACGAGCAGGGCGAGCAGAGCGGGCCGAACTACAGCGTCGCTATGCGCGATATGAGCGGTTCGCCGCCGGTTGCGCTGGGCGAAGGCATGGCCGGCGACTTTTCTCCGGATGGAAAGTGGGCGGCGGCAACTGTCTCCTACGAACAGCTGGTCCTGCTGCCGACCGGAGCAGGCACTGCGAAGCGGATCGAGCGGGGCGACATCCAGCACTATGGCCCCCAGATTCATTGGACGCCTGACGGAACACAGCTTCTGTTTTCGGCAAATGTGGCTGGACATGCTGCCCAGTGCTTCCTCCAGAACATTGGCGGAGGAGAGCCGCGTGCCATCACGCCCGAAGGCCTCAGCTTCTGCCAATTGTCACCCGACGGAAAACTAATCGCTGCGAGCGGCGGAGGCAGCGTCCAGATTTACCCAATCGACGGCGGTGCGCCGCGCACGGTGCAGGGAATGCTTGCGGAAGAGTCCTTCACATGGACTTCGAACCCGCACTTTTTTTACGTCTATAAGACGAGAGAGAAGCAAATAAAAGTCTTCCGGCTGAATATCGATACCGGCCAAAGACAGTTGTTTAAGGAGATTGTGCTTCCGGATAATGCGGGAATTTGCGGGCCCACTCATCTGCTGTTCACTCCTGACGGACGCGAGTATGTGTACGGGTATGTGCAGTTGCTCTCGGATTTGTATCTGGTGTCGGGGGTGAAGTAGAGATTTCCGCACGCAGATGGTTAGTCGCGCAAATGGAAGCTGAGCTGGTGCCCTGCTTCGAGTCTCGACGTGAGAAGGGCCACAAAAAGCACGGGGCGGGATGAAATCCCGCCCCGTGCTTTTGCGCGTTTGAGCATTCGGACTATGGTGCTGCGGTTGGGTTCTGGTCGGTGCTATCGGCTGAAGTTAGCGGGTTGAAGTTGACGACGAGTGGGAAGCTATAGAAGGTTCCCTGTCCATCGGTCGAGTCGAGTAGGTGGAAGCTGAGGAAGAGAGGATCGGTGACGTCGGAGGTGAGCAAGCCGGGGCCGCCGGGGTTGCCATCGCCGCCTTCGGATACTCCCATGGTGCTGAAGTAGGCATGGACCGTGCGACCCGCGACGCACGCGGAAGCTCCGGCAGGAGGAGTGGCCGTTGCCGAGCCCTGGAAGACGAGCGGGCTACGTGGATTGGCTGAGGGTTGCGGTGTGTCATCGCCGGCGGCGATGGAATAGGTTTGAGCCGGCAGCGGAATGGTGAGGGTATAGGAATTACCGCCTTGGCAGACGATGTCGGCGTTGACGTTGGCTCCGGTGACCAGAGATACGTTGGCCGCGGGGTGGTTGCCGCCGAGCACGAGATCGTAGCCAGCCTCAACGGTGTCGCCAGTTTGGATAAATGGCGAGTTGAAGAGGTCAAAGATGCCCGGGAAGCTGTCGAGAGAGGCGAGGACGGTCCCGCCGGTGTTCCAGTTATCCGGGAAGACCGGGTCGCCGGTGCCCCACCAATCGGTCCAGCGATTGTAATTCACGGTTGGGAAGTAGTAGGCGTAGTTGCCGCCAGCAACCACGATGGGGTACCCGTAGTCGGTGGTGTCGTTGGGATTTGGGTAGACATGAACATCGGTGGCGGTGTTCAGCTGCCCGAGCATGAATTTGTCAACGAAGGCTGTGATGGGCGCATTCTCCGCGGGCAGCGTGGCGCAGTGGCCATGATTGCCGTCGAGATAGAAGCCGAAACGGTCGCCGATGCCGAGAGTGTTGTATATCTTCTCGACCGCGCGCGACGCGACGTAGTTTGAGCCATTCGACAGGAAATAGAACTCAGTGTTTCCCGTTGAGAGCAATGCCCTGGGCGCAACCATAGCCATCAGCTCATGCTGATCGACCGGCATCTTGTAAACGTTAGTGCCGGAGAATTGCTGCATCTGGTCGGCCCACCAGTCGTAATTCGTGTCGTCAACGTCTTCCACAGTTCCCTGCGCCTCAATGTCGTGCGAGACGCGCCACGAGGTTGCGCCGCCGCCGCCGCTTTCCTGGGCGATAGTAAGCGCGATGCGTTCGTCAAAGGCGCCGGCGACGAGCGCCATCTTTCCGGCAAAGGAGCATCCCGTGACTCCGATGTGCTTCATGTCGATGGGCAGCGGGTTTACGGACTGATGGGTCGCGATCTCCATGCCATCGATGAGACGGCTCACGCCCCAGGACCAGGCTGCGTATTCGCCCTGATTGCTGGTGCCGCTGGGGCAAATGCCTTCGCAATACTCGGGGTAAAGCTGGTAGAAGGGATCGCCGGTGTGGTCGCTCGGCGACGTGAAAGAGTATTGTGTCACCTGCGTGCTGACGTAGCCGACGGTAGCGATGGGCAGGTTCTGAAAGACGCTGGCAGGCAGGCTGCCGTAGTCGGGAGGCGTGGGCGGAGGAAAGCTAAACACGCCGAAGGGTGGAAAGCTGAAGGAGGCAATCTCCATCGGGATCAAAGCCGGGAATGGGCCGTTGCCCATGCCCTGCGGAATGTAGACGCCGGAGGTGAGAGTGAGTGTTTTTCCATTCCGAGTAACATTCACGGTCAGCGTGCCGTTGCTGGAGCCGGCTGCAGGAGGTACGTAGTTCGCGGTGATGGTGCAGTCGTGGCAGTCGGGCACTGGGCCCGTCTCATAGGTTTCGACCGCGGCCATAATCTCATTACGCCGGTGCTCCCAGCTTGTGAAGTCCTGATCGCGGTGTCCATCCATGAACTGGAACGGATCAGGCAGGGGCCGGATGATGGGAAGCTGCGCGAACGATGGGAAGGTTGGCGCGGGGAAGTTGGCACCGGTGTTTTGGACGGGATAGACCAATGGAGTAAACGCGTCGGCGAACGTGTTTTCCTGGTCCTGGGCGAAGGCTTTTGGCGCCGCGGCGATCGCGACGAGCGCCAGCATGAGCGCAAGCGCCGACAAGACGCCGCGCGAACGATTGGGGGATTGAAGCATGACGATCTTTCCTCCTTGTGAGGTTGAGAAACTCTACGGGTTGAATAATTTGGGAGTCGAGAGATTTTACGAACTGAGAGCCATGACGACTTGATGACGCGCCGGGCAAGCAAGTGGACCGTCACGGTCCTATTCTTTTATTGACTTCGCCTAATGGGGAAGCAGTCTTTAAGAAACAACAAGCGAACATGTTCGTTCGCGTGGCGAACTATAGGAAACTTGTGGTTCTGTTGTCAAGCAGTTCTTTGTCCAGCCCGTTAAATTGCTGAAATTCAAACGGGAATTTGCGCCAATGGCCATGACTTTCGCCGGGTGGATAGAGGCCGAGGGCGGGAAAGCGTTTCCCGCGAGCGCGGAATTCATTGGGTGTTCATACAATTGCGGGCGTGGAGCGATTCTGGCTCTAATAGATCGCGGTTGCGGCTGTGCTCTTTTCTGACGCGGGGGTTGCAGGTCTTTCATCGCGATGCAGAGAACGGTTGACGGCGGAGACGATGGCGTTCAGCGAAGCGCTCACTATGCTGCCGTCGATGGCGGCTCCGAACGAGGGAGGCGCGCCGGCGACCTGGGCCTCGACAAAACAGATGGCCAGGGCATTGGCTCCGTCACCGAGAGCGTGCTCTTCGTAATCGGCGATGCGGACCTCGACTCCGAATTCGCGGCGGAATCCGTCGATGAAGGCTTCAATGGGACCGTTGCCGGTTCCCGAAACGGTGTGCTCGACGCCGTCTCGCACCAATTTTGCGGTCAGGCGGTTTGTGCCTTCGTCGGCATCGTCGCGATGACCGCGCAGAATAAATGGAGCGCGGCGATCGATGTACTCGGCCTGGAATGCGGCCAGGATTTCATCGGAGGTGACCTCTCCGCCGCGCGTGTCGCTCATCTGCTGAATGACGCGGCTGAACTCGATTTGCAGCCGCCGCGGCAGGCGCAGGCCGTGGTCGCGCTCAAGCAGATAGGCCACGCCGCCCTTTCCCGACTGGCTGTTGACGCGAATCACGGCTTCGTAACTGCGGCCCAGGTCTTTGGGATCGATGGGCAGATAAGGGATTTCCCAGAGCGCTCCGTCCTGCTGCGCGGCCAAGCCTTTTTTGATGGCGTCCTGATGCGAGCCGGAAAAAGCGGTGAAGACCATCTGCCCGGCGTAAGGGTGGCGCTCGTGCACGGACATGCGGTTGCAGAACTCGACGCATTCGATGACTTCGTTGATTCTCGAAAAATCGAGGCCGGGATGGATGCCGTGCGTGTAGAGATTCATGGCCAGCGTTACGATGTCGACGTTACCGGTGCGCTCGCCGTTGCCAAAGAGCGTGCCTTCGACGCGGTCCGCCCCGGCGAGCAGGGCGAGCTCGGCCGCGGCGACGGCGGTACCGCGATCGTTGTGGGGATGAACGCTGAGCACGATCGATTCCCGGTTCGAGATGGTGCGGTTGAACCATTCGATCTGATCGGCGTAGACGTTGGGCATCGAGACTTCAACAGTAGCCGGCAGATTGAGGATGGCGCGATGGGCAGGAGTGGGCTGCCAGACATCGATCACCGCTTCGCAGACTTCGCGGGCATATTCCATTTCTGTGCCGGTGAAGCTTTCGGGAGAGTACTCGAAGGTCCATTCCGTCTCGGGAGAACGCGCCGCGTAATCGCGCACAAGCTGAGCGCCTTTTTGCGCCAACTGCTTGATGGCGTCTTTGTCCATTCCGAAGACCACGCGCCGTTGCACGGTCGAGGTGGAATTATAGACATGGACGATGGCGCGATGTATGCCGCGGATGGCTGCGAAGGTGCGCTCCATCAGGTCTTCGCGGGCCTGAACGAGCACCTGCACGGTCACGTCGTCCGGGATGCGTTTGCCGTCGATCAGTTCGCGGCAGAAATCGAAATCGGTCTGCGAGGCCGAGGGAAATCCCACCTCGATCTCCTTGAAGCCGCACTGGACCAGCAGATCGAACATGCGCAGCTTGCGCGCGGTGTCCATAGGCTCGACGAGGGCCTGATTGCCATCGCGCAGGTCGACGCTGCACCACGCGGGAGCTTTGGCGATGGTCTTCGATGGCCATGTGCGATCGTCAAGATTGAAATTAGAAACCGGCCGGTATTTTTTGCTGGGATCTCTCAGCATTTCGTCTTCTCCTGGCGAAAAAATCAAAGGCCGCCAGCGGTTTCCCCGCTGACGGCCTCTCAATTTCGTGTCTTGAGCAGCCTCAGCCGGGGACCTGAATAAGGCCCAGCAGTCGGATGCTAAGGGCGAGTTGGTTCTGACCCCGCATTGTGTTGGGATTGGTGGCCGGCGCGGTTTTGTGGCGCAAAGACATCACTTGGCAATGACTATATATTTGTGGCCGGTGTTTTCACAAGTGGTATGGTGGTTTCGATCGAATGGGACATAGGCACTCAGGGTCGATGCTCGTTAGAGTCGCGACGACTTGGCTGGCTCGATTGCGGATGAGCCATTTCCGAAATCGCTGTATTGCCCGCACCTTGAACCACTCCACGCGTCGCTATCGAGGCACAGGTGGATGGAGGTCTTGCCGGGCACGAAGCTTCTCGCACAGATCGGCGATCTTCATGGGTTTGCCAAAGAGCCAGCCCTGTGCAAACTGAACAC
Source organism: Occallatibacter sp. (assembly GCA_049592335.1). Taxonomy (GTDB): domain Bacteria; phylum Acidobacteriota; class Terriglobia; order Terriglobales; family Acidobacteriaceae; genus Telmatobacter. The sequence continues at coordinate 6,429 of JBAWFY010000702.1, read as the reverse complement.
TGCGCTGGCGGAGGAAGGCGGCCTGCGCCTCTTCTTCGACTCCCTCTGCGGTGATGGTGAGTTTGAGGGAGTGAGCCATGTCGATGATGTGGGGCACGACCTGATTGGTGGCGCCATCGGTTCCGATGGTTTCGACGAAGGATTTATCAATTTTAAGGACGTCGACGCCGAGGCTTTGCAGGCAGGAGAGGCTGGAGTAGCCGGTGCCGAAGTCATCGATAGCAACGGAAATGCCCAAAGCGCGTATCGCCGCCAGGGTGTCGCGCGTTTCATCGCCCTGCAAAACACTGCGCTCGGTGGCTTCTACCGCGATGTTTTTGGGTTGTACATTGCCGGCACTGAGCATCAGCCGGAAACGCTCCACGGTTTCGGCGGAGCGCAAGTCGGGCGCAGAAAGATTGATTGCGACGAAGAATTCGGGGTCGATTTTAACGAGGGAGGGGAGATCGGCGGCGACGATTTCGGCCACACATGCGGTGATCAGGACAATCGCGCCGGTCTCCTCGGCGGAAGGGATGAAGTTGTCGGGGCGGATGATGCGGTCGCCGCTGCGGCGCCAGCGGACCAGGGCTTCGGCGCCGGCCCATCTGCCAGAATTGAGTTCGACCACGGGCTGGTATTCGACGTAGAACTCCTTGCGCTGGGCAGCCGCGCGCAGGATCGAACGCAAAGACATGCGAACGCGGGAGATGTGCATGACCGCCCAGGCGAGAGCGACTGCGCAGAGCAGCCCCAGGGGGACAAATATAAGCGAGAATTGGCGCACGCGTTGCTGCGCGTAAGTGAGGGGCGCGGCCGCGACCACGGCGACATCGATTTGAGCGGCGCGCGTGATAGCGACCACATATCCGTTACTGACGAAAGTCTCGCTGGTCCCTGGCAGAATCTGCTTGAACCATTCCGGGCGGAGGTCTTTACCCTTGGATGCAATGATGGCGTGTATAGGGGACGAGGGAACGAAGATCGCCATCGAGATGCTGGGCCCCTCGGTGGGAATGTCGAGAGGCAGCCGGGGATCGAGAAGAAAGGCGAACCCATCTCTTGCAAAGACGTCTAGTGGCTGATCGCCGGCGATTGCCAGCTTGATGTTGAGTCTCTCCGTCGCACCGGATGCTGTGATAAGGGTAGGCGGCCCCAGCGGGATGGGCTGTTTGCTTTCCAGAGAGGTGCAAATAAGGCTGTCGCCCTGGATGCGGCCGACCGCCTGAATATAGCTCGATCCCACATCGATCTGGCGCATCATATCGATTTCACCCTGCGAGCAGGGCGGATAGTTGGAATGCGTCAGCCGGTCCAGACCTCCCTCGATCTGCCCAGCCATCTCGTTGGTGCGGCGAAGGGCGTCCTGCGCGTAGCTCAGGGCGACGGTGCCTTCGTTATACAGCCCCTCTTTCCACGCCAATTCGACAGAAACCAGGATGGGGACGGCCACGGCAGCCGACCCAACCAAAACCGCGATCGCGACCTCTGCTGAGCGGCGCATTCCCTGCCTCGATGTACCGAACGGGAAAATCGAGATAATGCAAGAATCATACCCCGGGAGTTCTTCGGAGGCGACAAATTCAAGGGGATAAGGAACCTGCGTGGACCGGACGTTCTTCAGCGCGTTCAATTGCAATTTCCACGCCAATCCGCTATGATCCTGTGATGCGTCCAGAGGAAAGCTCTGGGCCGTCAATTGCACCACGGCTACTAAGCGTCACCGGAACAAGGCTGGCGCTTCCGCGAAGGCGGACTGGTGGTAGCGGTGGGAGACGAGGGAACATGGCATCTGGCAAGAATATTGCGAAGGCGCGCGCCGCTGTCTCTAAGCCGGCGTATCCGCTGCCTGACGCAGTCAATCTCCTGAAGCAAGTTAAGTACGCCAAGTTCGACGAGACCGTCGATCTGACGCTGCGTCTGGGCGTGGATACGCGGCACGCCGATCAGATGGTCCGTGGCACTGTGGTGCTGCCGCACGGACTGGGCAAGACCAAGACCGTGGCTGTGATCGCTACCGGCGACCGCCAGAAGGAAGCCAGGGATGCGGGCGCGGATCACGTCGGCGGCGAAGAGATGGTCGAGAAGATTCAGAAAGAGAACTGGACCGACTTCGACGCGCTAATCGCGACGCCCGACATGATGAAGGTTGTGGGCCGGTTGGGCAAGGTGCTGGGACCGAAGGGCTTGATGCCGAATCCCAAGACCGGGACCGTGACCATGGACGTGGCCGCGGCCGTGAAAGAGATCAAGGCCGGCAAGGTGGAGTTTCGCGCCGATAAGACCAGCCTGGTGCACGTGCCGGTGGGCAAGCTGAGTTTTGAGCCGCAGAAGCTGATCGACAATGCGACCACGGTGATCAACTCAATCGTGCGCGCCAAACCCGCGGCTGCCAAGGGCAAGTACATCAGGAGCACCACGCTGAGCTCGACAATGGGCCCGGGTGTGCCGCTCGATACGGCAGTGGCCGACGCGGCGGGCAAGCACTGAGAAACAGTTATCAGTGATCAGTTTTCAGTGGTCAGTAGTCCGGTGGGACGGCGAGCATTGTGCCGGGCCTGAAGGTACGGAAAAGAAATGGGAACAATCGCTCGCGTTTGTGGGCGAAAAGAAAGGGTCGGAACGCAGAAGATCGAGTGGCGGCGGAAATTTTGACCACTGATCACTGACGACCGACCACTGTGCGGAGCACACAATGGCGATTTCAAAAGGGAAAAAAGTCGAGAAGGTCAAACTGCTGGCGGCAGAGCTGCAGACGTCGACCACCGCGATTATTGGCACGTTCAACAAACTGACCGTGGCCAAGGACTACGAGCTGCGCAAAGTGATTCGCGAAGCCGGCGGCAAGTATCGCGTGGTGAAGAACAAGCTGGCCGCGATTTCGGGTACGGGTACGCAGGTTGCGGAGGCGCTTAAGGGTTTGAAGGGCGTGAACTCGGTGGCGTTTACCGCGGGCGATCCCGTGGCGCTGGCTAAGGTGTTTGCCAAGTGGGCCGGCGAGAACCAGGCTGAGTTCCAGTTCAAGCTGGGTATTGTGGACGGCAAGCTGCTGACCGTGGACGATGTGAAGTCGCTGGCCACGATGCCGGGCAAGGAAGAGATCTTCTCGAAGCTGCTGTTCCTGATCAACTCTCCGGCGCAGCGGCTGGCCACGGTGATCAATGCCACGGGCCGCGACCTGGCTGTGGTGCTGAATCAAGGCGTCGAAAAGGGCAAGTTCAGTGGCGAGGAAGCTGCGGCGTAAGGACGCCACAACGAGTTTGGGCCAGAGACGAGCTGAAAGGGCGCATGTCTGGCGCACCGGAACCTTTCAGGCTTGCTGAGCTGGCCGCAGAAAGAAAAATTCACACGGATTTCGATTGGAGACAAACATGGCGGATATCGCGCAATTGGAAGAGCAAATCGTGAGCCTGAGCCTGCTGGAAGCGGCGGCCCTGGTGAAGAAGCTGGAAGAGCGGCTTGGCGTTTCGGCGGCAGCAGCGGCCCCTGTGATGGTGGCTGGCGGCGCGGGTGCCGGCGCTGCGGCTCCGGCAGTTGAGGAAAAGACCGAGTTTCAGGTCATTCTGAAGGATGCCGGCGCCAATAAGATCAATACCATCAAGGCTGTACGCGAAGTCACTTCGCTCGGTCTGAAGGAAGCCAAGGACCTGGTTGACGGCGCTCCCAAGCCGCTGAAAGAAAATGCGACCAAGGAAGAGGCCGAGGCCATCAAAAAGAAGTTTGAAGGCGTGGCGACCGTCGAAGTCAAGTAACAGTCAAGTAAACGGCATAAGACTTGCAAGGGACGCTGGGACGCGTTACGATGTAAGTTGCGCGTCTCTGCGGCCCTGCCTTCTTTTGGCCGGTGGCAGAGCGGTGGACGGTGTGGCGCAGGTTCCACACCACGAGGCTTGGGAGCGACGTCGAGTTTCCAGGTGCGGCAAATCTGAATTTGCTAACTTCTTTTCTGACAACGGCTGGTTCTGCGGTCAGGCAGGCCCAAACGTTGAGTGTGGTCGGCTAGCGGTCATTCGCGGCGGAAGCGGATTTTGCGATCGGCGAGGGCAATGGAAGAAAATTCGATTGGGAGCACAGGCGATAAGCTGCGCTCGTGAGGCATTGCGTCCTTACGGGCTTTTCGCGTCTTTCCGGTGTTCTGCAGCGAGAGCATTCTGTTCCGTTGCAGCTTGAATTGCGCAGCTTCGCCTACATGGCTTGACCCTGGTTGTTGGAGTCAGCTGTTCGGTGCGCTTCTCCCAACGATGTGCGCAGTCTAGCGCAGCAGCCCGCAACGCGCAAGGTCTACCGCGAACTTTGACCGAGCTTTCATCGGGACCCGCCTGGCCTGGGTCCATTACGGGACACCTGGAAGTCCGCTTCCGGCGTGCCTGCAATTGAGGGGTGGGACTAGAACGCAGAGTTCCGCCTGGTAGATTCTTCAAATCCTTACGGTGTTGCCGGCGCTGCCGAGACTCGGGCGCTGGCGCGGCGCGGCCTGCTGACGCGGGCCCGGGCCAATACGGCGAGTCTCAGGAGTGAACATGCCTAACGGGAAGCGCGCGATTCGCAGCCGGCTCGATTTTTCAAAGATACCCACAGCAACCCAGATTCCTAACCTGATCGAAGTGCAGCGGCGCTCCTACGAGCGGTTCCTGCAGATGGACAAGCTGCCCAAAGAGCGGGACGACTCTGGCCTGCAGTCGGTGTTCGTATCGGTGTTTCCGATCGCCGATTTTCGCGGCATCTCGCAGCTCGACTTCGTGGACTACTCGATCGGCAACTGGGAGTGCAAGTGCGGACACCTGAAGGGGCTGCACCACTTGCGCACGGCCTGCGTGCATTGCGGCGCGATGGTCATTACCAATCCCTTCCTGCCCGGCGACGTGCTCTGCCAGAAGTGCGGCACCTATAACAAGAACACGCCCGACTTCTGCAACAAGTGCGGCGACCCGGTAAGTTTGCAGTTGAAGTACGACCAGCAGGAGTGCGAAGAGCGCGGCATGACCTTCTCCGCGCCGCTGAAGGTGACGGTGCGCCTGACCGTTTACGACAAAGACCCGGAGACCGGCAATAAGACCATCCGCGACATTAAAGAGCAGGAAGTCTTCTTCGGCGATATTCCGCTGATGACGCCGAACGGCACGTTTATTGTGAACGGCACCGAGCGCGTGATCGTTTCACAGTTGCACCGCTCGCCTGGTGTATTTTTTGAGACCGCGAACAACCGCACCTACTTCCTGGGCAAGATCATTCCCTATCGCGGCTCGTGGGTGGAGTTCGAGTACGACCAGAAAAACACGCTCTACGTGCGCATCGACCGCAAGCGCAAGTTCCTGGGAACCATCTTCCTGCGCGCCCTAGGCCTACGTTCCGACGAGGAGATTCTCAAGACCTTCTACACCGTCGACCGCGTTCACATTGCCGACGGCAAGCTGCAGTGGGAGATTCCGCAGGACGCGGCCAAGGGCACGCACCTGGTGGGCGCCAAGCCCGCGCACGCCATCCTGCACGGCAAGGAAGAGATTGCACACTCCGGCCGCAAGATTACGCCGCACACCATTAAGGCGCTACGTGCGGCGAATATTCACAAGGTTGAAGTCGAGCAGGCAGAGCTTGACGGCGCGATCACCGCTGCCGACGTGATCGACACGGCGACAGGCGAAGTGGTTGTGGAAGCCAATGTGGAGCTAACGGCCGACCGTTTGCACAAAGTGATGGCGTCGAGCGCCACAAGCTTTGAGGTTTTCTTCCCCGACCGCGACGACGTGGGCAACATCGTTTCGAACACGCTGAAGCGCGACTCGATCCACAAGCCGGAAGAGGCGCTGATCGAGATCTATCGCAAACTGCGTCCCGGCGATCCGCCGACGCTCGACACCGCGACTGCGCTCTTCGAGGGCATGTTCTTCGATCCGCGCAAGTACGATTTCTCGCGCGTGGGCCGGCTGAAGTTCAACATCAAGCTCTACGAGAACCAGGACGCCACGCATCTCGATCACCGCACGCTGACGCCCGAGGATTTCTACGCGACCATCCGTTACCTGCTCAAGCTGCGCAAAAACATCGGCATGGTGGACGACATCGACCACCTGGGCAACCGCCGCGTGCGCGCCGTGGGCGAGCTGATGGAGAACCAGTTCCGCATCGGCCTGGTGCGCATGGAGCGCGCCATCAAGGAAAAGATGAGCGTCTATCAGGAGCTGAACACGGCCATGCCGCACGACCTGATCAACGCCAAGCCGGTAATGGCCGCGATCCGCGAGTTCTTCGGCTCCTCGCAGCTCTCGCAGTTCATGGACCAGACCAATCCGCTGTCGGAAATCACGCACAAGCGGCGGCTTTCGGCCCTGGGGCCGGGCGGGCTGTCGCGCGAGCGCGCCGGATTCGAAGTCCGCGACGTGCACCCCACGCACTACGGCCGCATCTGCCCCATTGAGACGCCGGAAGGTCCGAACATCGGCCTGATCAGCT
>JBAWFY010000701.1:0-2713 GCA_049592335.1 Occallatibacter sp. | reverse complement strand
AGCGATTACATCCAGATGTACAACGGCAACGCAACCCTGCTGGCCGAAAGCCTTGAAGTCATCCAGCGCACCTCCGCTGTGATTTTGGCCGCAATCCGCGTCGACGAAAGCGCGGAACCGGCCACGGAGCGGGAGCAGTTCGCAGCGGCCAGCTAACGTACACGTCCTGAGCGGGTGCGCTTGGGAGCGTGCCCGCCTGCGCCCTCACGCAAGATTCAACCGGAACAGGAGATTCCCCATGACGACTACAGTACAAGCTCAGTCTGACTACCGCGACCTGCCGCTCGATTGGCTGGTCGTATCGCCCACCAATCCTCGCAAGACATTTGACGAAGATGCGATGCAGGAACTCGCCGCCAGCATCCGCGAAAACGGCGTGTTGCAGCCCTTGCTTGTCCGTCCCCGCGCGGAGCGCAGCTTTGAGATCGTTTTTGGAGAACGCCGGTATCGCGGTGCCGCGATGGCCGAGAAAGAGACCGTGCCGGTGTGCATCCGCGAAATGACAGATGCACAAGTCCTGGAGGCGCAGCTAGTCGAAAACCTCCAGCGTCAAGACGTGCATCCGCTCCACGAGGCCCAGGGGTTCGCCGCGCTTTTGCGCCTTGAGGAGCCGAAATATACCATCGAACTCATTGCGGCCAAGTGCGGCAAGAGCGCCGCGTATGTGGCCTCCCGCCTCCGCTTGACCGAGCTTGCCCCCGCAGCAGTCGAAGCCTTTACCAAGGATGAGATTGGCTTGGGCCATGCGTTGCTCTTGGCGAAGTTACAGCCTGAACAGCAGGACGAAGCGTTGACCGCTTGCTGGCAGGAGAGCTATACGGGCGGCAGCAAGGCGAAGCGCATCCTGCTCCCCGTCCGCCATCTGCGGGAATGGATCGAGCACAACATCCTCTTGGAACTCTCCACCGCGCCATTCTCGAAAGAGGATGCAACGCTTGTGCCCGAGGCAGGTTCCTGCCATAACTGCCCCAAGCGCACCGGGCACAATACGTTGCTTTTCGAGGGCATCGCCGCGCAGCATGACTCCTGCTCCGATCCCGGGTGCTATGCGGCCAAGGTCGATGCGCACGTAAAGCAGACCGTGGCAGCGAAACCGAAGTTGGTACAGATCACGACCGCCTACGGCAAACCCGCCGAAGGCAGCCCGGTTATACCCCGCAACCAGTATGTCGAAATCCGGCAGGAGAAGCCAAAGAACAAATTCCAGCAGGACGCCCCGGAATACAGGACATGCAAATTCGTCACCGAGGCCATCGTTGCCGATGGCAGCGAGAAGGGCGAACTCCGCAAGGTGTGCGCGAATCCCGATTGCCCGGTGCATCACCCCAAGAAACAGCAGCGGCGGGTTCAGCGCGATGCAGCGGAGAAAGCAGCGCAGGTGAAGCAGCGGCGCGAGGAGGCCATTGCCAACACCACCGGCATCCGCGTTCTCGCAGCCATCGCCGAGGCCGTACCCGTGCGCCTGATGAAACGCGACCTTCTGTTTGTCGTGGAAAGGCTAGCCGGAATGGTGGACGAACGTCGTTTGGAGATCGTGGCCCGACAGCACGGCATCAAGCGGGAGAAGGAAAGCGATTCCATCGCCAAACAGTTTGCCGCCTACTTGCGTCGTGCCGAAGAGAGCGTGTTGGGCGGCCTGTTGGTCGAACTGACCATCCTGCTTGCCTCCGCCCGCCAGCAGACGACGCAGGTGTTGAACGAAGCCGCCGTTTTCTACAAGGTGGACACCAACGCCATCGCCGCGAAGGTCAAGCAGGAGTTCGCAGCGAAGAACATGGCGAAGGCGGCAAAGAAAGCCGAACCAAAGCCACACACCAAAGTTGTCAAGAAGTCCATTGCAGCCTAACACTACAACACTTCACGGCGGAGCCTGTCTCACAGGCTCCGCCTACCTTGCAGTACCGCAAAGGAGAGTGCGATGAAGATCAGGACGTTGGCTCCAAACCTTCAAGGTGAACCTCACTATATCCATCTGGCGGCGATTGGTGCGCCATCGCTGGACGTCCCCGTTCAGTTCGCCGACGAAGCATCCAGGATATTCTCCGCCTATCGGGACAAGTACGAATTTGGCGCCTCTGGAATGAAAGCCAAGTGTGGGAATATCTACAATTCCCGGAATCATCTAGTGGGGCGAATCTCCTACAATGGTCGAATCTGGGACGCAAACGGGAATCTCATAGAATGAACGCTGCCCGTCTGCCCACCCTCACCGATGCTCCTGCCAAGCGGCTGGAGCGCCCTTGTCTCGCCCGCCCGACGGGCACCGACTGCCCTGGACTCCGTGGGCAAAACCCGAGATAATCTAATTCAGTAGAGGATGCGATTATGCCGCGTCAGGAAGTCTTTCTTGAACAGCGAACCGATAACCGGCGTGTAGCGGTCCTGAAAACCTATGACCGATCGTACGCCCGCGAAGTCTTCAACGGAATTGATACCGAAGCGCGGAAGACTCTTGCTACGGCTCTTGAACTGGAAAAGAACTACGAGCCAGCGGACATTCCGGCCCCTGATGGAACCGACTATGACGACTTTCTGTGGGATGAATTGCTTGAGGCCGCCCGCGAAGACGTTCGCAATGATCCCAATCTCTATTCCTTCTTCGTTGTTTCCGAAGCCACGTCTGCCCAGCCTCAGGATGTGTATATTTCGCCGGATTGGCCAAGCGCCGAGGCCTTTGCAAAAAAGCTCATCGTCGCCATCGACTAAGGGGGTG
>JBAWFY010000700.1:0-5445 GCA_049592335.1 Occallatibacter sp. | reverse complement strand
GCCTTGGCGCGTGTCGTGGTGCCAAGGTAAACCTGGGCGCCGGCCGGGGTGATGATGGTGCCGTCGCTCGCGACCCACGGGTTGGGCAGGGGCTGCGAGTAGGTCGGGCCTGTGCTCGCGTTCGTGTTCTCGCCGGGCGTGTAGGTCGGGAACGGCACGGACTGCGCAAGCACCGGAATGCTCAGGCTCGCCGCCATCAGGGCCGCGAGCACAGAGTGGATCCAAAAACGATTTCGAGACATCTGTCCTTCTCCTTTTGCTTGGGTTTCGTTCCTCACGCAACCCGTAATCGGCTGCGCAGCGGGGGATTGCATCTGGAAAACAGGAATTCGTGAGCGGTGATGAAGTCGATGGCAGGCCGAATGGATCGTATGCGGTTCGCTTGACGATGGACTTGCCAGCGTGCCGGCCTCGGAACGATAAGAGTTGGCGCACTAAAAAATGAGACTGGCCGATGCTTTTCTTTTTCGATCGCAGGGACATGGCAAAATCGGGCAGCCGGCCCCAACGATCAAAGTCTAATCGTGCGAAAATGACGCCGGGATGGCGCGAGGATGACGTTTTATTTACTGCATTAAAGTTGTGTGAATGCGCAGTGTGACCGTCGTTCCGCGGCCCAGCTAGCTCGCGATCTCCGCAGTGCCGCCGTGCAGGATCATGATGCTCTCCACAATGGCCAGGCCCAGTCCCGTTCCGCCGGAAGCCTGAGAGCGAGATGGATCGACGCGAAAAAAGCGATCGAATACCCTTGGCAGTGCTTCCGCGGGAATTCCCGCTCCCGTGTCGGAGATGTCGATGCGGATCGCCTCGCGGTCGGCTGCGGCTGCCATCGTCACCGTCCCGCCCGGTGGCGTGTGCGCAATGGCATTCGCAACCAGGTTGCTCACGGCGCGCAGCATCAGCGAGCGGTCTAATTCCGCCGTGATGGGATCAGCCCTGATGGGTTCCGAGTTGACGGGCCCATCCTGGTTAGCGACGGCGAGAGTAACCCCGCCGTCCGCTGCCGTGGCGTCGTAGTAATCCCGCACCGTGCCCAGCAACTCGCCCACGTCGACCTTCTGCCGCTGTAGATCCTTCTGCGGGCTCTCCGCGCGCGCCAGAAATAAAAGATCTCCGATCAACTCCGAAAGCCGCACGGCTTCTTCCAATGAGGATTCAAGCACGTCGCGGTACTCATCGACGGTTCGCGCCCGCGCCAGGGCCACCTCGGCTTCGCCGCGAATGTTGTTGACCGGCGTGCGCAGATCGTGCGCGATATCCGCCGAGAATTTTGAGATCCGCTCGAAGGATTCTTGAAGGCGGTCCAGCATCTCGTTAAAGGTTCCGGCCAGCGCTGCCAGCTCCAACGGATAGCCTTCAGCGCGGATTCGTTCGCGGAGGTTCGTCGAGGTAATCTTCCGTGCGGTCGAGGCGATCTCTTCCACCGGGCGAATGCCGTGGCGCGCGATTGAGTATCCGGCCAAAGGAAAAAGTACCGCGGTGGCCAGAAAGATGGCCCAGAACCATAACCGGTAACGCCGCAACAACGCTTCTTCCAGAGAGATATCGATGGCAATCTGAATCGTGTCCTTGCCCGCGGACTGCATGCCCACTGCCGCCGGGGCGCTTGTCACTCGAAATGCCTGGCCACGCCGGCCGGCCATCGCAATCGATTCTTCCGGATGATTCCGAGTGCGCGCGGCAAGCTCATCCACGTCCAACTGGTCCGCCATCCCCGGCGTGATCATAATCGGCGCGTCACGCGCATCGAGAAGACGAATGTAAAACTGCTGGTAGCGCCGCGCGGCATTCTCCAGTTGAATTTCTTCGCGCAGCCCATCCTCGTCGTCGGGGCGCTCGCGCAGCATAGTACGCAGCACGTGCAGCTTGTCGGCTAGAAAAAGATCCGTGCTTTTGTCCAGCTCCGCGCGCAGTACCAGATATAGGCTGGCCGCGCCCGTGAGCACCAGGATCAGGCCGGCGAGCGAGTAGGCCGCCGTAAGCCGGAATGCCAGGGTGCTGCGAAGGCGGCGCTTCGCAAACGCGCTATGCTTCGGCTTCAAGAACATACCCCGCGCCGCGCACGGTGCGAATCAGTTTCTGGGGAAAAGGATCGTCGACTTTGCTACGCAGCCTGCGCACGTTCACATCCACCACGTTGGTGTCGCTATCGAAATTCATGTCCCAGACCGTTTCGGCGATCAGCGTGCGCGATAGCACTTCGCCGGCGCGCCGCGCTAGCAGCGTGAGGAGCAGAAATTCCTTCGCCGTAAGATCGATCTTCTGGCCGGCGCGAGTGGCGCGATGGCGCAGCAGATCGATCTCGAGGTCGGCCATGCGGATCGTCTCCTGCGCCCGCGGCGCCGGCCGGCGCAACAGCGAGCGCACGCGCGCCAGAAGCTCGGAAAACGCGAACGGCTTCACCAGATAATCATCCGCTCCCAACTCGAATCCGCGCACGCGCTCGTTTACGGTATCGCGGGCGGTGAGCATCAGCACCAGCGCTTTGCGGCCCGCCTCGCGCAGGCGCGAGAGCACGCGCCATCCATCCTGGCCGGGAAGCATCACGTCGAGAATGACGAGGTCGAAATCCATTTCCAACGCCAGATACAAGCCCTCCAGGCCGTCTGCGGCAATGTCCACTACGTAGCCGGCTTCGCTCAAGCCTTTCTTCAGGAACTTGGCAGTCTTTACTTCGTCCTCGACAATCAGGATTTTCATTGCCGCCTCCGATTCATCGCTCTGGCCTTCAGCCAGAATCAAAAATCCAGCCGCAGCGCGAACTGCATCTCGCGCGGAGTTCCCGATCCGACCGGAGTGACTGGCGAGACTGCGGTGTTCACCGTACTGGTGATGTTGGCGAACGCCGATCCGCAGCCGCTGGTTCCTGGTGCTGTAAGGCCATTGCAGGTCGCATTCGGCGCACCCAGCTGCGGGTGATTGAAGACGTTGTAGAACTCCGAGCGGAACTGCAACTCTCCACCCTCCCACAGGTGAAACGTCTTGTCGGCGCTGAGATCGATTTGCCAGGTCCCCGGACCGCGCACCAGGTCGCGCGGCGCATCGCCGAATCCCGTACTGCTGTACGTGCCCGGATACGCAAAGGCCGCGGGATTGATCCACTCATTCACGCTTCTGCCGCCCGGCGGAGTCAATGAAACGCCTGGAACCAGGTCGGGACGTTGTTCTCCGGTGGCTCCATCCGCCGCCGTGTAGCTCGAGGGCATCAGTACATTCACCGGAAAGCCGGTACGAGCCAGCGCGTTCGCCGTCAGTTGCCAGTTGCCCGCAAGAGTGCTGGCTATCCCGGGCTGGTTCAGCATGGGCTTGCTTAGGCCGAAAGGAAGCTGATACACCGCGTTGCCATTCACCACATGGCGCGCGTCCCAGGCGCCGCTCGCCGTATCGCAAGCCTGGCACAAGGGATTCTGCGGGTCCACCTCGTCGCCATCGCCGCTGCCGTTCGAGCCGTTGTCGATTTCGTGGGACCACATATAGTTCGCCGTCACCAGTAGTCCGCGCGAGATTGCACGCCGCATTGCTACGGAGAGACCGTTGTAGCTGCTCATGCCCGCTGACCCGCGCCAGCCGATGGCAGGAGCAAAGGCCGGATATTCGAGAGTTGTATAGCTCGGCGCCTCGTACAAATTCACCACGTTGGTTTCCAGCAGATGCACGCCGTGGCTGCCCAGGTAAGATACGGTGCCCACAAAGTTCGCCGGCAACTCGCGCTGCGCCGACAAGCTCCACTGCTCCACGTACGTATCCTTGCGGTTCCGCTGTTCGGCATTGGGTGAAAGAGTTCCGGCGCCGAATGCGATCTGATCGTTCACCGGAAAATTACTCGGAAGCGAGAGATTGGATAACGAGTAGGAGGGGACTTCGTTTTTGGCGGGCAGATTCTGATCGTCCAGCTGCCCGTCTTCGTGGTACATGCCGAAGCCGCCGCGAATCACCGTCGCGCCGGTCTTCCGCGGCGTCCAGGCAAAGCCCACGCGGGGATCGAGGTCGCCGTAGTTCTGATTGCCGAAGCTCGCGCCCACTCCGCAAAATCCCTGCGGCCCGCAAGTAGCGAAATCGAACGGATTAGCGAGCCCGTTCTTCTCGGTAAAGAGATCGAAGATGGTGTAGCGCAGGCCCAGATTAAGAACCAGGTTCTGGCGCCACTTGTACTCGTCCTGCAGATAGGCGAAGTAGTCGTTCTTGCGCAGGTGGTTCACGGGCAACGAGCCTGTCAGGGTGGCTTTCTTCACGTTGTTGTTTGCCAGATTTTCGATCGAGGAAAACGTGAGTTTTCCGTGTTCCCCATATTCCTGGTTCATCTGAATGTAGCGAAACTCCACGCCGGCTTTGATGGTATGCAGGCCTTGAACCCAGGTCACGTTGTCGAGCCCCGCATACGAATTGCCCACGTAGATGCTGGTGTACGAGTAGTTCTCGGTCGCGAATCCCGGCCCAGGCCCTCCTGAAACCGCAACCTGATAGATAATCCCGGAATCGCTCGAGTTGTATTGATTGTCGGTGGAGCGATTGAAGGCTGCCTTGGCATCGTTCACCAGGTGAGAATTGAAAACGTGCAGCACACCCAGCGCTCCGTTCACCGGCGCGGAGACCTTCTGCTGCAGGTCGGTTGCCGAAGCCGAAAGCGGCTGCGTATCCACCGACCGGTCGTAGTTGAAGCGCATAAAGCCCGTGGTCTTTTCTGAGAAGTGCTGGTCGAGCCGCAGCATCGCCGAGCCTTCGTTCACCACCTGGGTGCATGCGCAGGTTAGCATGTCGATGTTGGGGTCCGAATACAGACCGCTGGTCAGAAAGCTCTTCGGGCCGGCTGTGGGAAATCCGTTCATCATCGCATAAACCGGCGATGTGCTCGGAACGGTTTGCCGGAATGCGGGGCTCGGCACATCGGCGAGCACGGCATAGCCCCAATTCTGCCGGTACGCTTCTGAAGCGATGAAGAAAAACGTCTTGTCGTGGATGATCGGCCCGCCGAGAGACGCGCCGAACTGGTTCAGGCGCAGCGGCTGCTGTGGCTCGCCATTGGACGCCCACTCCGGCAATGGGGCGTCGAACACATTATTGCGCAGATACTCAAACAGTCGACCGTGAAACTGGTTCGTCCCCGAAGGCGAGCTGACATCCAGTTGCGCGCCGCCCGTCGCGCCTTCTTCGGCCGTCGACATGAGTGTATCCACGCGGAACTCGGCGATCGCGTCCAGCGGTATGGAGAGCCGCACCCACTGGCGCTGCGTCTGATTCACAATATTGGTGGCATCCACGCCGTCGTAGGTAAAGTTGCTGTCGTCCAGGCCGCGTCCGGCAAAGCGAACCGTGCGCTGATTGCTGCCGCCGGTGTCAATCGCGCCGGGTACGAACGCCGTCAGCGAAGACCAGTCGCGGCCGTTGAGCGGCAACTCGTCCGCCTGCGTTCTTTCAATCAGGCCAGTCACTGCGCTGGTGTTATGG
>JBAWFY010000699.1:0-13613 GCA_049592335.1 Occallatibacter sp. | reverse complement strand
TCGATTCCCGGCCGCGCAATCCAGGACCTTGTGAACTCGGAGCCGGGATGGCTCTATGAAGGCAACGCGGTTCTTCACCCGCGCGGGTCGGAGTATCAAACGCAGTTCGTGATTGACGGGATTCCGCTGACGGACAACCGCTCGCCCGGCTTCGGGCCGTCGATCGAGGCGAACAACATCCAGTCCATGTCCATCTACACCGCAGGCATTCCTGCCCAATATGGCCGCTCGCTGGGAGGCGTGGTGGTGGTGGATACGATCGAAAACGAACAACCGGGATGGCACGGAGAGCTCACCCTCCTTGGCGGCACGTACGCGACGGGAGGGATCGAAACCCAGGACGAATACGCGTGGGGAAAGAATGCGCTGGGCTTGAGCGGCGCGGGAAACATGACCGGCCACTACCTGAATACACCGGTCCCCGAGAATTACACCAACAACGGCACGACGGGAGACTTCTCGTTGAATTATGAGCGCCAGTTCACGACAAAGGATCATCTGACGATGATTGCCAGCCATGAACTGGCACGCTACGAGATCCCCAATGAGCTGGTGCAGCAGAACGGTGGCTATGTGCCCAACGGCAATAACACCGATGGCTGCTCAGGGCCGGACCCGGCAGCCGACAACTGCGTAACCATTCCCGGAGGGCAGCTCCAGACCGGTGACAACTTTGAGACCATGGGTATCGTCTCCTACGAACACGTCTTTTCTCCGAAGACGATGGGCGACCTGCGCGGAATGGTCCGGGATAACTCTCTCGATTTTTCTTCGAACCCGGCCTCGTGGCCAGTGAATGTGACGCAGCACAACGACTTCAAGAATGTTTACTTCAATGGCAGCATTACTGCCGATCGTGGTCATCAGGAGTGGAAGGCGGGCATCCAATCCGACAACAAACTCCTGCATGAGAGTCTCAGCTATCTGATCCCCGACTGTACCGACCCCAACGATCCGCAATGTCCATTCAATGTGGGCGTGATTGACGTGGCAGCAACCAGCTTTGCCTTTATGGGCAGCCGCCCGGATCTGGAGCAGGCGGCTTATGTTGAGGATTCCGCCCAGCTCGACGACTGGTCGATCCATGCCGGACTTCGGTGGGACCATTATCAGCTGATGGTGAACAAGAATGCGTTTAGCCCGCGCGTGGCCATCGCGCGCTACTTTCCGTCGGTGGGAATCAAGGTGCACGGTTCCTGGGATCACGTTTTCCAGACACCGTCGTTCGAAAACATCCTATTGTCGAGTTCTCCAGAGGCGCAGGCGCTCGATACCAGCGTTCCCATTGTGCAGCTGCCCGTTGAGCCCGCTCGCGGGAACTACTACGAGCTGGGCGCAACGAAGGCACTATTCGGCAAGCTGCGGGTGGACGCCGACATGTACCGGCGCGACGTGAACAACTACGCCGACGACTCGCAGATCTTCAGTACAGGGATCAGCTTTCCGATCGCATTCAGGAAGGCCATTATTTACGGCGCCGAGGGCAAGCTGGAGGTGCAGCAATGGGGACGGTTCTCTGGGTTCGCCAGTTACTCCTATATGGTAGGGAACGTCTGGAATCCGGTCACAGGGGGCCTGTTCCTCGGAGGGGACGCTCTCGATGCGACAAGCCAGCTGACGGGACACTCCCCCGACTCGCAGGACCAGCGACATTCGCTGCGGGACCGCGTTCGCTGCCAGGTCGCTTCGCGCGTGTGGATCGCGTTGGGCAGCGATTTCAATTCCGGATTGCCGTTCGACGCGAATCAGACCGTGCAACAGGATGTTTCGGAGTACGGTCAGGCCGTGGTGAATCGCCTGAACTTCGATCATGGCCGCATTCTTCCTTACCTGACGGAAGATGCTTCTATGAGCGCCGAACTCTATAAACGCGAGAAGGTTTCGGTGCGTCTGCAGGCGGATGGTGAGAACCTGAGTAACACGCTTGAAGTAGTTGACTTTGGCGGATTGTTCTCGGGCAATGCGATTGGACCGGAGCGGAGCGGGATGCTTCGCCTCACAACGGAGTTTTGACTCCAGGGGGCTTTCACGTGGTGGTCACAATTCCCCCAGTTCCGGCAATTGGCCGAGGTGCGAATGCCCCGGCCTTGCGGCCTCCTGTTTCTTATTGACACCCGCTCGCCCGTCTGCGAGATTGGCAATGTACCCGAAAACCTGGTTTTTCCCCACCCGCTCACGCCAGGGGGTAGTTAACCGAAAGCATTCTGCGGCCACCGACTGTCCAGACACTTCTCCGGAACCGGACCGCCGCGCCATTGACTTATTTGGCTGAAGGGGAGCGATTCCCGCTCAGTCATTGCGCCAGCGGACGTCCCCTGCTCTTCACGGGGCCTGGGGCTCGATCCGTATTCAATCGGCGAACGCCCGTAAGGTTTACCTGAATTGCCACCGGAGCGCCCCTAGGCCCACGAGGCGATTGGGGCTGCCTGCGGTTTGGAAAAGTTTCTGGAGTCCAGCGATGTTTTCGTCTGTTGTTCGTGCCCTGCTTTGCATCATCCGCCGCGTAGTATCGCCTTCAACTTCTGCCTGCGAATTCGGTCCAGGTCGTCTGCTGACGGCACTGGCGGTGTTGCTGGCGCTATTCGGCGCCACGCGTCCGGCCGACGGGCAGACGACGTTTACCTGTTCGAGCGCGACGCCCAGTGCGAACTGCGCTCTTTCGGTGACCTCGACCCAGACCACCGCAAGCCAATCCACTCTCACTGTATCCGGCGCTCCCGGACCCGTGGCAACGGTTCAGGTTGAGCTCGAAGGCGTTACGACGAACGGCAGCCAGACTCTCACGAATCCCGGCTGGAGCCTGCAGGTCTCGGAATTCCTGCTCACTTCGCCCACTGGTGCGGAATTCGACATTCTGGCTGGCACTGGCGATGGCATTGACGGCGACGACGTGAATGGCGTCGATTCAGGTGATGGACTGCACGGGCTCAACATCACCATCAGCGACAGCGCAACGCAGGTGGCGCCGTATGCGAGCGGTGATTCGGGCAATTTCAGCAACAATTGGCCTGCAACCGGCAGCGAAACGGTCAAGCCCAGTTCCTACTATGGTTACCCTGCGGTGAGCCTTCCGCTGGGCGTGTATGGAGACTGGCCGCAAAGCGACGGCTGCAACCCGGAGAACCCTGATACCTTTGACCCTCCAGGTTGCTTCAGCGGTTCTGCGCCTACCATGAGCGGCCATTTAGCCGGCTCCGCCGCTAACGGAACCTGGACGCTGACATTAATCAATGGAGAGGGTATCACCAGCCCGATCTCCATCACCGGATGGAGCTTGATCCTGACCTTTTCGGAGGCAACTCCCACCGTCACCACAGTTTCCAGCAGCGCCAACCCGACCAACATCGCCGATTCGGTCACCTTCACAGCGACGGTGACGCCCTCAGATGCCACTGGCACGATCAATTTCACAGCTAACACTGGCACAATTTCAGGCTGCGGCGCCAAAGCGTTGAGCGGCGGTCAGGCGCAATGTACAACGACCCTCGCCCAGGGCGGCAACGCTATCGAAGCCATTTACACACCAACTGGGAGTTTCGGCCAAAGCAGCGGCTCCATGACGCAAGTGATGGAAGTGACGCCGACACAGTCCGGGAACACGTGGTGCAATAGCAGTTCCATCTTCGCCCCCGGCAATCTGGTAGGAGTGGCATATCCCGCGGTCATTCATGTTTCCGGCTATGCAGACGGCGCGACGGTCTCCGACGTGACGTCGGTGGAATTAGAGGGCGCTACCGGTCCGGCTGGCGTGAATGCATATCATCTGCTGGTTGCTCCCAACGGCCAGAACAACCTGGACTTTTTCGATTCCACATTCTCGTACAATCAGCCGGGGAGCCCCGTAAACCTGACCATTGAAGACGGCGGGAGCGCCCCGAGCGGTTCCTCTCCGCCGTCTACAGGCACTTACGAGCCATACGACGGCAATGTGAACGGAGTGGCCCAGGACTTCTTTCCCACCTCTCCGTCACCATCCGCCGATGCGAATATTCCACAGGTTCCGGGAACCATCAACCGCGCAGCGCCGCTTGGAGGGACGAGCTTAAAAACGTTCGAAGAGGCCTTCAGCAATGCCCCTGCCAATGGCGACTGGGCGCTGTACGTTTATGCGGGAGGCGGCGAATCGGAAACCATCAACAACGGCTGGTGCCTCACCCTCGACGTCAACACCGGCGTGGGGACCACGACCACTCTTACTTCGACCCAGAACCCGCAGACGACCGGACAGTCCGTTACGCTCACCGCTTCCGTGGTAGAGCAGGGCAGCAATAATCCGGTCACTTCGGGTGGCACCGTGACCTTTTTGGATAATGGCCAGTCACCGGCCGGCGTTGCCAACAACACAGTGACACTCAACGGCAGTGGTCAGGCTGCAATTACCACCAGCTCGCTGATCGAGGGCGACCACGTCATCACAGCCACCTACAACGGCACACCCACTGACAATGGAAGCTTCACAACGATGACGCAGCGGATGAACGACGCCACCCAGCTTTATGCATCCGGCGCCGCGATTCCAAATGGCGGCACATGCAGCGCCACCTATTGCTATTGCAATCCCGGCGCCGTCTCGACCACCTCTTCCTATAGGGGCGCCTTCACCCCTGACCCATCCGTTATTTCCGTCGCAAATCTTCCTGGGACGATCGACAGTGTCACGCTCGGCCTGAACCAATACTCCTCTGCAACTGACATTCTCTACTCATTGGAGTCCATGGTTGTAGGTCCTACTGGCGCGGATCTCGACTTCTTCTCGAACGCCGGTTGGAACGGAGGAATCGGAGGCACCGCTGACCTCGGAAACTACCTCTTTTCCGATACTGCCAGCGGACCGATTTCGAGTACGGTTACCACGCTCTCGCCCGGCACCTACCAGCCGTCCAGCTACGTTCAGGGTGACCCTAACTACCCTGAGCCCGCCCAACCCTACTTCGGCGGCTTCTACACTCCACCCTCGACGATTACTTATGCGGGCAGCCGCGGCAGTGGCACACTTTCGAGTCAATTCGCAGACACAGATCCAAACGGCATCTGGAGCCTCTACATGTCGGAGATTGACGCGGCCGGGAGCGCCAGCGCGGCGCATGGTTGGTGCGTGAATTTCACCGTGAATCCGGTCGCGGTGACAGTGGACGAAAGCCACAGCGGCACCGGAACGGGCGGCGACTTTATCCAGGGTGAGACGGGAGCCCAGATCACAACGACGATTACGAACAATGGTTCAGGGCCGACCGGAGACCCGACTGCCGGCAGCAATCCACTGAAAGTGGTTGATACGCTCAACTCTGCGCTTACCTATGAGAGCTTCTCCGGTACTGGGTGGAGCTGCTCGGCGGCCGGGCAGACCGTGACCTGCACCAACGACTCGGCGATTGCCTCGGGCAGTTCCTATCCCACGCTGACGTTGAATGTGGATGTTTCGGGAACGGCTTCCGGCAGCATCGGCAACTCCGCCAGCGTGAGCGGCGCGGGCATTACTTCTAACAGCGGGAATGACACCATTTCGATCCAAGGCTCGGCCTCGCTCGCGATCAGCAAGTCTCATACCGGCAACTTCACGCAGGGTTCCACCGGAGTGTGGACGCTGGTGGTATCGAACACCGCATCGACGGGCAGCACCAGTGGTACCGTGACTGTATCCGATACGCTGCCTACCGGCTACACGCTCAGTTCTTCTACCTCCACCGGCAGTCTTTTCAGTTGCAGCGGCACGTCCACCGTCACCTGCACGGGCACTCCAGGCATTGCGGCCGGAGGCAGCGACACGATTACGCTCACAGTGAACGTTCCGGCGAATTCGCCGACGTCGGTGAGCAATACGGCGTCGACGTGGGGCGGAGGCGATCCCGTGCATACCAGCGCGGGCTCTGCTGCTGCGTCGAATACGGATACCGTGACTGTGATCGCCACGACCACGACAACTGCGGCGAATGAGACAGCGGCATTCAGCGCGAGCAGTCAGAGCGTGGCACTCGGCGCCACGGTGACGAGCGGGGCAGGCACCGTGAACAGCGGCACGGTGACGTTCACGGTGATGCAGGGCGCCACGCAGATCGGCTCCGCGACAGCGCCGGCCAGCGTCAGCAACGGAAATGCCGCGGCTACCTACACGCTGCCCGGGGGAACCAACGCTGGAACTTACACGATTGTTGCCAGCTACACGGCTGCGGGCAACTTCACCTCCAGCAGCGACAACAGCCACACCCTGACTGTGAATGCAGCGGGCACGACCATCTCATCCGCGAATCAGAGCACCACATTCAGCTCGAGCGTCCAGATCGTGACGCTTTCCGCCACGGTAACAAGTGCGGCGGGCGCGGTGAATGCCGGGACCGTCACCTTTACGGTGCTTAACGGCGGGACGCCAATCGGGACAGCCACGACTTCGGGTACGGTTGCGAGCGGCAGCGCGTCGGTGAGTTACACCTTGCCGGCTGGTACCCTTGGCGGAATCTACACGATCCAGGCCGTCTATAACGGCTCAACCGACTTCACATCGAGCACCGACAACACTCATACGTTGACGATCACCGGCGGCGCCACCACGACTTCCGCCTCCAGCGTATCGGCCACTTACAACTCCTTCCTTCAGCCGGTGATTCTGAATGCCACGATCACGAGCGGCGGAGGCACGGTGAACAGCGGCACGATCACGTTTACGGTGATGCAAGGCGCTACGCAGATCGGTACCGCGGCCGGGCCTGCGACAGTCAATAACGGAAGCGCCACGGCTATCTACACTCTGCCGGGCGGTACGGATGCTGGAACGTACACCATTGTGGCCAGCTACACGGGTGCGGGCGGCTTTACGTCCAGCAGCGACAACACTCACACCCTGGCGGTGAATGCGGCGAGCACAACCACCACTGGTTCGAATCAGACTGCGACGTTCAGCTCGAACTCGCAAGTTGTGATGCTCTCCGCTACTGTCAGCAGCGCGGCAGGCACGGTGAATGGCGGAACCGTCACCTTCACGGTGCTCAACGGCGGCACGCCGATTGGAACTGCGACTACGTCAGGCACGATTGCGAGCGGCAGCGCCTCGGCAAACTATATCCTTCCCGCAGGCGTTCCCGTGGGGGCTTATACGATCCGGGCTGTCTACAGCGGTTCGACCGACTTTACAGGGAGCGTCGACGCCACCCACATGCTGACGGTTGGCGCGGCGGGCACCACGACGATCGCGTCCAATGCCTCGGCCACTTACAACGCCAACAACACACAGTCCGTGACGCTAACGGCTGCAGTGAACAGCTCTAATGGAGTGGTGAACGAAGGCACGGTGACCTTCACGGTGCTGAACGGAAGCACGCCGGTGGGCAGCGCTGTGATGGGCCCAGTCAGCGGAGGCTCGGCCAGCGCGACGTTTGCCTTGCCTGCGGGAACGGCGATCGGCAGCTATACGATTCAGGCGTTGTACACCGATCCGTCCGGAGACTTCACCACGAGCAACGACGGCACGCATTCTCTTGCCGTGAATCCGATCCCGAGCTTCATCGTGACCAATACCAATGACTCCGGCTCGGGTTCGCTGCGCGCCGCTCTGGCTAGCGCGACATCGGCCGGCGGCGGCAATATTACCTTCGACCCAGGCGCCTTCGGTTCGGGCGGGACCATTGTGCTGCAGAGCGGCCTGACGATCCCCGACAACACTACGATCACCGGCCTCGCGAGCGGCAGCGGCGCTTCGCTCCAGAACCTGGTGACGGTGAATGGCGCTGGTGGGGCGAACGGCCAGTTCTCCATCTTCACAGTGAACCTCGGCGCGAATGCCGCAATTGTCAACTTGACGATCGCCAGCGGCGTCGGCGGCTCCTTCAACGGCGTGATCAGCGGCGGCGGCATCCTGAACCGCGGCACGCTGACGGTGACGGGTAGTAACTTCTCGGGCAACTCGGTGGGTTCCTCGGGTGAAGGCGGCGCGATCGACAACTACACCGGCGGCACACTTTCCGTGACCGGCAGCAACTTCTCTAACAACACGGCAGGCCAGGACGGCGAAGCCGGCGCCATCGCGAACTCCGGCGTGTCAACGGTGGCTAACAGCACCTTCTCCGGCAATACATCGGCTTTGGGCGGCGCCATCGGAAATAACAACGGCGGCAGCACGCTGACGGTGACCGGCAGCACGTTCTCCGCCAACTCGGTGGACAATAACGCCCAGGGCGGCGCCATCTACAACGGTGGCGGGATGACAGTAACGAACAGCACGTTCTCCGGCAATTCGGGCCAGGGCGATAGCACAGGCGGCGCCATTTTCAACACCGGCGGATTGACGGTCGCGGACAGCACTTTCTCAGGCAACTCGGCGGGCCCGACCGGCACAGGCGGCGGCATCGACAATACCGGCACATTGACAATAACGAACAGCATCTTCGCGCACGACACGGACGGGGAATGCAGCGGTGTCGAGTGTCCGGTAAACGGCACAAACGGCAACATCGTCGATCCAGCTGGGACGCTGGCCAACCTGGCCGCGCTGGGCAACTACGGCGGGTCGACGCAGACCATGATTCCGCTGCCGGGCAGCGCTGCCATCTGCGTGGGATCGGCAAGCCTGGCGTCGAGCGCCGGCATTACCTCCGACCAGCGCGGGTATGCGTTGAACGCGGGCGGCTACTGCACGGCGGGTTCGCTCGACGCGGGCGCGGTACAGACCAACTACGCGATCAGCTTCACGGCTCCGGTTTCGAACGTAGCGCCGAGCATCGCAATGGCTCCGGCTCCGGCTGTGACGCTTGACGAAAGCGGTATGCCGTTCTCAGGAGCTGCGGTGACGATTCCCCTCTCGCTTACGAGCAGTCCGGCGGGCGCGACGCTGAGTGGAGGCTCGGCCTCGACGAGCGCTGGCGTGGCAACCTACTCTTCGTTGACAGTGAATCAGCCTGGAACCGGCGACCAGCTCACGGCGACGCTCGTTCTGAACAGCTCGCCCGCGGTATCGCTCTCAGCCCAGAGCGGAACCTTCAACGTGGCGAGAATTACGCCTACGCTGAGCTTCACGCCCAGCCCGGCATCGCAGACCTACGGCATAGCCATCGCCGCGGGCTCGCTCAACGCCACCGCCAGCGACAACAATGGAAATGTCCAAGGCACGTTTGCCTACACCACGATGGCCGGCGGAAATCCTGTAACGCTCGTGGCGGGCACAACCATTCTGCCAGCGGGCACGTACACTGTCACGGCCACCTTTACGCCGACGAACACCACGGTCTACACGGGCGCCACGGCGACGGCTAGCTACACGGTGAACGCGGCCATGCTTACAATTACGGCGTCGAGCGGCTCGATGACGTATGGCGGGACGGTGCCGACGATCGCTCCGAGTTACTCCGGCTTCGTGAATGGCGACTCGTCTGCTTCGCTTACCACGCAGCCCGCGTGCTCGACAACGGCTACAAGCCACAGCGCCGTGGGCAGCTATCCAAGCTCGTGCTCCGGTGCGGTCGATGCTAACTACATGATCGGTTATACGGCCGGGTCGGTCACCGTCGGTCAGGCGGCGCTCACCATCGCGGCCAACAATGCGACGAAGACCTACGGCACGGCCAACCCCACGTTTAGCGGCTTGGTCACGGGCCAGCAGAACGGCGACACCTTTACCGAAAGCTTCTCGACCACTGCGATGGTGTCGTCGCCCGTCGGCGCCTACACCATCGTCCCATCCGTTACCGGAACTGACCTCAGTGATTACACGCCAAACATTGTGGACGGCACGCTCACGGTCGCGCAGGCGGCCAGCATCACCACGGTCGGCCTGAGCAGCGCCGCGATCACTCCAGGCCAGAGCGAGACCATCACCATTACTGTCGCCTCGTCCACCACAGGGACGCCCACCGGCTCGGTAAGCATCTACGACGGGACAACGCTGCTGACGACAGCGACGCTGACCGGTGGCATGGCTAGTTACACAACGGCAACGCTGGCTCCGGGCGTGACGCACGTCATCAGCGCCGTCTATAGCGGCGACACCAACTTCACCGGCAGCACTTCTACGGCCAGCGCCAGCGTCACGGTCGCGCCGCTCGATTTCACGATGACGATCACAGGCCCGTCCAGCACAACCGTGATTCCGGGGCAGAGCGTCAGCTACCAGGTTACGGTGACCCCCCTGTACGGCAGCTATGCGGGCACGGTGAACTTCGCCGTCACGGGTCTTCCGGTGGGCGCATCGGTCACCTTCTCGCCTGCGAGCATTGCGGCTAACGGCGGCCCGCAAACCGTCACGGTCACGATCGCAACGGCGCCTGTCACGGCAGTCAATCGCGCGCCAGCATCACCCACGCGTCGCGCAGCTCCACTGACGCTTGCCTTCCTGCTGCTCTTCGGCCTGGGCGCCGTGCGTCGCCGCGGACGCAAAGTGCGGCGGCTGCTCGCGATCGTTCTGCTCCTGGCCGGTGGCGCAGCGGCGACCCTGGTCTCCGGTTGCGGAGGCGGCTTCTTCGCGCAGGCTCCGCAGAATTACGACGTCACGCTCACCGCTACGGCCGCCAATCTCCAGCACAGCGTCAATGTAACGCTCAACGTGCAATAGCCCATGAGGAACTACTCGATGCGCACTCAACTACCGAAAATGCTTTTCCTCGGCGCTGCAATCTGCTTGATCGCCGCATCCGGCCTCTCCGCGCAGACGGCGGGAGAGAACAAAACCTCCTCCGCGAGGCCGGAGCGGATTGACTTCGCCTTCGCTTATAGCACTACCAGAGCCAATGCGGCGGGAGGCAGCTCGTTCTGGATGCAGGGCGGAGACGTGCAGATGCACCTGTTGTTCTACCGCGAGTTGGGCCTGGTGATCGATTTCTCCGGTGCGCATGAAGGCAACATTCAGTCTTCCGGCGTCGGCCTCGACCTGGTTACAAACACCTCGGGACTGCGCTACACGTGGCGGCCCGCGCAAACGCGTTACTCTCTTTACGGCCAGGCGCTGGGCGGCATCGCCAGCGGATTCAACAGCGTCTTCCCCTCCGGTTCTGGCGCAACCACCAGCGCACAGAGCCTCGCTGTCAAGCTCGGCGGCGGACTCAATGTCGGCATGACGCGGCGCATCGCCTTGCGCGCCATCGAAGCCGACTGGCTCCGCACCCAGTTCCCCAACTCCACCAACGGCTCGCAGAACAACCTCCAGCTCAATGCGGGCCTCATCCTGCGTTTCTGAGTTAAGAGCCGGATCGAGCGCGTCGGGGCCGCGGCTGAATCGCCTTGGATTTGTTCTATCGTGAATCCGGACATGAAGAGTTAGTCTGGATGCCGAGGGAACGATGAGGATCAGTCGATTCACTTTTTTTCTGCCTGCAAGGCGCGCGCGGGCTCTACGTCGTGATTGCGATGTGAGCAGGTCGCGTTGCAGCGGCTTTGGTGCCGCTTTGTTTGTTGTCTGCGCGATTAGCTTAATGCCTCTGATGGCGAACGCGCTGGGCGAACCAAAGTACGTCAGCACATCGCCATCGCAAGGCGCCTTCGTGCTCGCCGCAAACGGCACCCAAGCGCCGCTGATCGTGAGCAGCGACGATTGGCCGGGAGTGATTCGCGCCGCTGGCGATCTGAGTCAGGACGTGGGCCGGGTGACGGGACATGACGCGCCGCTGATCAAAATTGGCGCTGGGGAAAAGCTTCCGCGCGGAGTGGATGCGGTCCTGATCGGAACCATCGGGCGGAGCCCACTCATCGACGGACTCATACGCAGGCATAAGCTCGATGTCACGG
This sequence comes from Occallatibacter sp., assembly GCA_049592335.1. Classification (GTDB taxonomy): domain Bacteria; phylum Acidobacteriota; class Terriglobia; order Terriglobales; family Acidobacteriaceae; genus Telmatobacter. Next base: position 1,910 of record JBAWFY010000699.1, on the reverse strand, counting down.
CGATTCGTGGCCAGTGGGAATCGGCGGTTACTACGATTGTCGAGCGGCCCATGCCCGGAGTGCGGCACGCCTTGGTGATCGCGGGCGCGGATAAGCGCGGGACCATCTACGGGATCTACGACCTGTCGGAACAGATCGGCGTGTCGCCATGGTACTGGTTGGCCGATGTAAGGGTGCCTCACGCCGATGCGCTCTATGTCGAGCCGGGGCGCTACGTGCAGTCCGTGCCGGCGGTGAAATACCGCGGCATCTTCTTCAATGACGAGGCGCCGGCGCTTTCCGGATGGACAAAAGAAAAATTCGGCGGCATGAACCACGAGTTCTATACGAAAGTTTTTGAACTGCTGCTGCGGCTCAAAGCCAACTTCCTGTGGCCAGCTATGTGGAACAACGCCTTTGCCGCGGACGATCCGCTGAATCCCAAACTGGCCGACGAATACGGAATCGTGATGGGCACCTCGCACGAAGAGCCGATGATGCGCGCGGAGAAGGAGTGGGACTGGGGCCATCACGGCGCGTGGGATTACAGCACCAATCAGGCGGAAATCGACAAGTTCTGGCGCGAGGGGATGGAGCGGGATAAGAACTACGAGGAGGTCGTTACGCTGGGCATGCGCGGACACAACGACACGCCGATGTCGGCTGCCGCGAACATTCAACTCCTGGAGAAAGTCGTCGCCGATCAGCGCGAAATCCTGAAGCAGACCGTGAATCCCGACCTCAGCAAGGTTCCGCAGGTGTGGGCGCTTTACAAAGAGGTGCAGGGCTACTACGAACAGGGCATGCGCGTGCCGGATGACGTGACGCTGTTGTGGTCCGACGACAACTGGGGAGACCTACGGCGGCTACCGACCGCGGAAGAGAGGAAGCGCTCAGGCGGGGCGGGAATTTACTACCACTTCGATTATGTGGGCGGACCGCGGTCGTACAAATGGCTGAACACGAATCCTATTCCCAAGGTTCAGGAGCAGTTGCACCTGGCGCTGGCCTACGGAGCGGACAGGCTGTGGGTTGTGAATGTCGGCGACGGCAAGCCCATGGAATTTCCGATGGAGTTTTTCCTCGACTACGCGCGAACCCCCGAGCGCTGGGACAAAGACCATCTGGATGAATTTACGAAACTGTGGGCTGCGCGTGAGTTTGGGCCGGAGCATGCGGATGAGATTGCTTCATTCATGGAGGACTACACCCGCTACAACGGCCGCAGGAAGCCGGAGCTGATCGACACGACGACATTTAGCTTGACGAACTACGACGAAGCCGACCGCGTGAAGACGGAATGGCAGACGCTGGAAGATCGCCTGGACAAGCTGGCCGCGGAGTTGCCGGAGAATGAGCGGGCTTCGTATTTCGAGCTGATCCAGTACCCGGTGGATGCGTGCGCGAATCTGACGGAGATGTACATTGCGGCCGCGCGGAACCATGCCGATGCGGCTGCGGGAAATCCGAAAGCAAACGTCGAGGCTGACCAGGTGCGCGCGATGTTTGCCCGCGACGCCGAGCTGAGCGATGAGTACAACCACAAGCTTCTCAATGGCAAGTGGGATCACATGATGGACCAGACCCACATCGGCTACACCTTCTGGAACGAGCCGCCGGCGAATGCCATGCCCGCGGTGAGCTGGATACAGGTGCCCGAGGCGGGATCGCTGGGTGTGGATGCGGAAGACGCGACGGCGGAGCGCACGGGAGGGGGTTTCGGTCGTTCGTTAGGCACAATCAATTCTGTTTCGGATGAAACACGGAAGCTGACGCTCTTCGATCGCGGCAGGATGCCGGTGGAGTTTACCGTGCAGACGAGCGCGCCTTGGATCATTGCGTCGGAGACTTCGGGTACTGTCGGCCCGGAAGAGAAGAAGATCACTCTCCATGTGGATTGGAGCAAGGTACCCGCGGGCAATGACAATGTG
>JBAWFY010000698.1:0-10506 GCA_049592335.1 Occallatibacter sp. | reverse complement strand
GCGCGTCAACTGTGTCTGCAGCCCGTCGTACCTCGAGCTGAAGATCGGCAGGTTCATGGTGATGCCGCCTGTGTTGTAGCAGGTGCCCGTAGATGCCCCGGCGCACCACTGCTCGTTAATGATCGTGTTGGCCTGGAAGCTGCAGGGGCCGCTTAAACCGGTTGAAGGATTGTATTGGCCGCTGGGCAGGCACGGTGACGAAGAAGTGGGGAAATTGGCTGCATTGAGATAACCGACTCCGGCCGGTTGGCGGACGAAGTGATCGCCCACGTAACCGATGTTGGCCACGAAATCTTTCCAGAGGGTCCGCTGCACAACGAGATTCCAGCTTTCGATATAGCCACGCCGGAAGTTCTGCGGGACGGTATTGGTGGAACCGGCGATGGGGAGCGATGCGAAACCGGAAGAGTAGTTCGGTGCGATCTTGGCGGTGTTCGGGATACCGTAGGTGAGATTCATGGGCGCATTGCCATTTGCCGGGTCGACCGCAATGGTGAAGGCCCCAGTACCTCCATACGATGGAGCCAGGTCCTCAGGGAACGAGTCGCGCAAATAACGCATACTATCCGGATCGGTGGTGAGGCCGAATCCGGTGCGGATCACGGTCTTTTCGGTGAGCCGGTAGGCAATGCCCAAACGAGGCACAATTTGTCCCCATCCAGCGCCAATGCCGCCGCTGCGCGGGTTGCCGTTGACGCCGCCAACCTCTACGTTCGCAGTTTGCGGCAACTGAGGCAGCAAAACGGATGCACCGGTGTGATCGCGATAGGGGGCCGGATAAATCTCATACCGGGCACCGTAGGTCAGCGTCAGCTTTGGAGTAAGCGTCCACGTATCCTGCGCATACACGCCATCTTCCGACCACCGCAGCGCATTCGGGTTGAAGACCTGCGAAGGATCGCCAATTGCCTGGCTGGAGCCGTTGTTGGGCAGGCCGAGCAGAAAGTCCGCGAGATCGTTATACCCGTCGTTGGTGCAGGACGCGGCTGTCGCCGTCGGAGTGTTGCCGCAGGTCATGCCACCCGCGAAGGTGAAGCCGCCGCGTGGAGCGTTGGGTTGGCCGCCGCTGGTGGGCTGGAAGTGGTTGAGGTCGAAGTGATAGTAAGTGTAGCCCGTCTTCATAGCGTGATGCCCGTGCAACCAGCTCAGGTTTACATCGCCGGTGAACTGGTTGTCGCGGAACTCGAAAGGGTTTGCGCCTTGGTTGTTTCCGATGCCGGTAAATGTGTTTCCAGCGGAGCCGAAATAAAATGCTGGAATGCCGACGTAGTTCAAACCAACCCCGTTGGTCCCCGGAATCTTCAGCGTTTCCAGGCCGTAATCACCCACCGCAACGTCGAGCGTCGACTGTGCGAATGTCAAAAGGCGGGTAAAGCCGAAGTCGGCGTCTATCACCAGGTTCGGGCTGAGCACATGGCTCATGCCCAGCCCTGCGTTCTGACCGCGCCCTCCGACGTTGCCCGGCTGGCCGCCGTCGGCTGTGGGACCGCCGGCGCAGGCGTTGCTGCCGGCGCACGGTGTATTACCCAGTATCTGCGGATCGATGTCCGAATACGGCGTGATGCCGTACTTGCCGAAGATTTGTGTATTTTCGCTGGGAATGTAGGTAATCTTCGTGTCCGAGCCGTTGCGGCTGTAGGCGACAGTTGTGTGGGCGAGGTAGTCGTTGTTCATGACGCCCGAATAATTCGGCGCCGGCTGGCCCGCAGTGCCGACCAATTTAGAGACGGCGGCAAGGTCTTGCATCATGATCCCGCCCGCGAGTGAGATCCTCGAAGTCGGAATGGTGTTTACACCCGACCCGGTTTCTCCATACTCAGACGTGAAACTTGGCCGGCATTGGTATTGCAGATATCCATTCGTGTAGGAGTTATCTGGATTCGGACAGAGCACTGGATTGACCTGGCTCTCCCAGCCCGGCACCTGTGGCTGCGGATCGTAAAGCGTCGCATATGGAGCCGCCTCGGAGAAATTGCCGCCATTCATCAACGTATCGGGAACGGTTGCGGTACCAGTAGCCAACGCGCGCTGCGTGACGCGGTCGAAGTTGGTAAAGAAGAACAGCTTCTTCCTACCGGTAAGGATTTTGGGAAGATAGACGGGACCGCCGATGTTGCCGCCGTATTCCTGATAAATGTTTTTAGCAACCGGTCCGGAGTTCGTGTAGGCGCGCGAATTCAACGCCGCATCCTGGTAATACTCCCAGCCGCCGCCGTGAAAATTCTGGCCGCCGCTCTTGGTGGTGACGCGGATAGATGCGCCTCCGGCCTGACCCTGCTCGGCATTGAAATCGTCCGTAGTGACGGAGACACTCTCGATCGCATCCGCCGGCGTCACATAGGCGATGAGGTAAGGCAGCCAGCCGTAATAATCGATGGCGCCGTCAATGCGCGTGGTGTTGCCGTTGTAGGAGTTGCCGTTCACGTTCACGGCCAGGGCGCGCGAGGGGTTGCCGCCGACGGAGTTCTTTTCCTGCACCTGGGCAGCGCCGGGGATCAGCGTGTAGAGCGATTCGTAGTTGCGGCCCTTCGACGAGGTGATGGGCAGTTGCGACAGTTCCGTTTGATTGATATCGCTGTCCACTTCGGCCGTTTCGGTTTGCAGTTCGGGGGCAGCCGAGGTCACCGTAATCTCCATTGACGTCGTGGCCGGTTGCAACGCGATGTCGATGCGCACCTGCTGGTTGACTTCGACTTGAATGTCTTTCTGCGTGAAGGCGGCAAAGTTTCCTGTCTTTGCTACGGAAAGACTGTACGTACCCGGCAGCATGTCGAGAAAGTTGAAGCCGCCCACATCGTTCGCCTTCGCCGCGCGTACTTCCCCCGTAGCCTGATTGGTAACCGTTAATGCTGCGTTTGGGACCACCGCACCCGTCTTGTCGCTGACGGTTCCTGTGATCGAGCCGTATAGCACTTGCGCTCTGGCAATACTGCCGGCGAACAAAATCGCCAACAGCGCCGTGACCACCACGAGCGATCGAGTCGTTTTTGCCTTCTTCGATGAATCGTTCTTGGGTATTCCTGACATAAACTGCCTCCGCCAAGGGAATTTTGTTTGCGGTTGACACTATTTGTTTTTGGGTGGTATTCCGATTCCACTGACCTTGCGAATCGCCCCGACGCACCAGCTGACTGTGGAAGATTCTGGTAATGCGCCACGGCAATATTTATTTCGCGAAGCGAACTATATGATGACTTAACAAACTCTGTCAAGAAAAAATCGCAGTATATTCGCAATTTTTAACGGTTAAACCGGTAACATCTTTGATTTGTAGGCTTGGGCAAGTGTGGTACCGGCTCCTCATCGCCGATGGAAGCCAAAGTGCAGAAAAAGCTGGGATAAAGTGGATGTTGAACGGGGTGATCCCCCGAGCTGCGCGGCTCAATGGACAGGTCTAGAGGTATTTCAGCAGTTGAATCATCAGCTACGTTTGCACATTTTATGGCAACCCGTGAGCCTTTGTTGCGATAGCGGACAAAACGAATCGAAAATAGGGTGCCATTCGCTAATGCCCTTCTAACGGTCACAAAGTTCGAGATGCTCGAAGAGTCTCCATCTGCGAGGCTCCAGGCCACCTCGGATGCCCGATGTCTGAATCTATTTAGGGGTTCACTGCCCGGTCGCATCGGTGCGCGCCACCTGGTTGATGACGCGTTGCACGATGACGACCTGGATGTGGATGTGGCGGGCGACGTCGGGCAGGAACTCGACTTCGAAGTTGTCGATGGGGGCGGTGGCGAGGCCGGTGGCGTAGCGCTCTGCCGTGGCACTGGCCCGCGTTTGCAGGCCAGGGACATAAAGATTGGCGATTTCGTTTTCGATGGCGAAGCCGCCAAGGGAGGCGTAGTTGACCATGCCCCGGCCGTCGTCCCCCTGGGTCCAGCCAATCTGGGCGATGCAGTGGAGGATGCGACGGGGAATGCTGGCGTTGGGCATGCGGTGGTAGTGGGGGTCCTGGTGGTCGAGAGAGGGAATTGCAAAGGTGCCGATGAACTCGCCGGTGAGGTCCTGCGTGAAGCTGACGCCTACGTAGCGGCTCCAGCCGGGAATGCCAGGACCATAGGGCGAGTGCGAGTTGGCGGCCACGGAAATGGCTGCATCGCCACCGATCGTTATGAGGTTGAAAGGGTCCATGAGGTTATGCACGGCGAGGCGGCCCTTTTCTTCCACGGTGAGCGGCTTGACCTCGGGCCCGGTGACGAAACGGGCGTACCAGTCGATCATGGGCAGATGGTGGACGCAGACTTTGGTCTCGATGGCGGCGGAGCCCGCGGAGGCATTGATGCCCTCGATGCCGGCGATGGCCATGGCACGCATGGAGCCGGTGACCATCATGGTTGCGCCGGTGTTCCTGGCCGAGCAGGGATCGGTGTGGGGATGAGCAGCGGCGCTGGAAATCCGCGGGGATGACGCCTGCTGAGTGGAAGGCGCGGGGACGGTTTGTGGAGTGCCGGAATCGGCCGTCTGCGCGACGCCGAAAACGCGTGCCGCGAGAACGAGCGCAAGAAGTAGCAGCAGAAAAGTGCGATTCGTGGAGCGCAGGCGCATCGGCGGCTCAGGACCAATCATGGTTCTGCCTGCGTCCATAGTAATCTTTGCGGTGCCCGGGCTTTGCCGAGGCATTGACTCGGCACAAGCTCCCGAGCGAGGTTTAAAGGAGACTGCCGGTTATTGAGCTGCCGGAGAGGAGGCCAACCATGAGCACAAACAGCAATCCTAATCCGAGTGGGCCCAGCATCGGCGCACGTATCGATGAAGCTATCGAGCGGATCCAGATGGAACTGCGCCATGCCGCCGATTATGTGAACGATGCGGTGATTCCGCAGGCACGGCGCGAATCGATCCAGGGTTTGCGGACGGCTGCGGAGGCGTTGCGCAACCTGGCCGACCGGTTCGAACGGCAGGGCAATGTGGCTGCCGCAGCCGGCTCCGACCGGAGCGAAGGCGGGCCTGGCGAAAGTTCCGGAGAGCAGCAGAACCAGACTTCCGGAGAGCCGCGCAGTTGATGGCCGTGTGCAGATTGGCAGGGCTCAGCAGCGCGGCTGCATGGGCTGCGCTGGCGGTGGCGCTGGTGACTGCGAGCGGCTGCTCTCACCGCGAGAACACGCGCGTTCCACCGCAAGCATTGCCGCCCGCATCGCAGCAGACTCCGGCGGGATCATCGGCATCGGGTTCGGCGAGGATTGAGGTGACGCCGCTGCCGCGCGGGGGCGTGAGCCAGGACGATCTGGATTTCGTGGCTGCGCATGAGCCGATCCTGAGCGAGATTGGCTACGCGACCTGGTATACAGCACCCTACAAAGGGCGGCGTGCGGCCAACGGACAGGTCTTCGACAACAATGCATTGACAGCGGCGCAGCGGACTTTGCCAATGGGCTCGCTGATTGTGGTCACCAATCTGAAGACGGGCCAATCGAGCGCCATGCGCATCAGCGATCGCGGGCCGTTTGTGGGCGACCGCATGATCGACCTGACGATCGCCTCGGCGAAGGCGGTCGGCATTTACCCCGGTTCCGGCCTGGTACGCATGGATGTTTACCAGACGCCGAAACCGATCAACAGCGGCGGGCGATGGTGCGTGCAGATCGGCGCGTTTCACAAGCAGCGCGACGCGCAGCGGCTGAAAGCGCGGCTGCTGAAGATGTATCCGGGCGCGAGCGTGATTGAGTTTCCTGGCGAGAAAAGCTATTGGGTTCGCATCCGGCCGCAGGGCGACGACCGCACCATGGCCGAATACATTGCGCAACACACGCAGCCGAGCGAAGGGAATGCGTATTTAACCAGACTGGACTGAGCTGCTCGGCTCGACTGATTGCGAACTGCGTTTTTGTCGCCGCGCGATGCGGAGACTTGTACTGTGGTTTACGGATGCTGCTGGACGGAGATGTTGACAGTAGATGTGCTGCCTGAAGCGGCGAGGCCGGTGAGGCTAGTGGCGACGCCGGGCAGCGACGCCGGAGCGAAGACGACGGAGCCATCGACGGCCGAAGTGGCTGTGGAAGCCTGCGCAGCGAGCAGCGCACCCTGCTTGCAGACAACGTGGGGCGAGCAGGGTGGAGTCCATGCGTAGAGGGCCTGGTAGAGCGAAACCGTGCCGCCAGCCATCGGGTTGCCGTCCATGTCGTAGAGGCGCAGCGCGATCTGGCTGGGGGTGGCGGAGGCGGCGAGGGTCTGGGATGTGCCGGAAATGGCCTGGAGGGTTGCGTACTCGGACCGCGCGCCGAATGCCGTGAAGGTGACGCATTGATTGCTACCGTTGACGCACGCCTGGATGGTGGCGGTTTGACCTTCTGCGAGCGGACCAACGATGAGGATCTTTGCGGCGACGCCGTTGGAATTGGTGACGGCCGACGCCGGGCTGGGCAGGGCGATGCCGGAGGCAGGATTCTGCCAGGTGACGGCTTGGCCGCTTAATGGAACGCCGTTGTTGAGCGCAAGCGCTTCGACGGTCCAGGTGAAGGTGGCTCCCGCGGCAAGCGAAAGCTGCGGCGTAAGCGAGGAGAGGACGGGCGGCGTTCCGCCGATGAACTGCGCCTGAACAGTGGAACCGTTGGTGAGGGCGGCGGTGACGGTGGACCATGTGGAGCTGTTTGCGGTGATGGTCATCGTGGCGCGGCCGTCGCCCGTTGCCACGACTGAACAGACGGCTAGGCCGCAGCCGAGCGTGGCCGTGCCGCTGGTGACGGCGTAGATAACGGTGACGCCACCGGCGGGCGCGAGGTTCGAATCAAGCGCGGTGACAGTGAACGGAAGCGGTTCACCGATGGGAACGGTGTTAGCGGGCGCCGTGTCCAGCTTGAGGGCATCGCCGCTACCCGAGTCGTAGCTGATACCGCCTGGAATGACAGCGGCCGCGTAGAAGGTGGGATCGTCGTCGACCTCGACGTCGACCGAGCCGGTGACGCCTGCGGCCGCGGGTGGCGCGATGGCGGTGATCTGATTGGGAGAGATGCTGGTGATGATGGCCGGCTGTCCTCCGATGGTGACCGTGTCGTTCAGGCGAAAACCCATGCCCTGAATGGCGATGGGGCCGCCGGAGGCGGGCAGATGCGTGGGCGTGACGGTATCGGCGTAGAGCACCCAGCCGTTGTAGGCGTAGTCGGGCCGGCCGTCACCGCGCAGGTCGGCGATGCCAAGACGCACGATGTCGTCGCCGTTGGTGGCAACGCGCAGCCAGGTTTCGCCGGCGGCGTCGCCGTTGAGGCCGGGCGCCGCGCCGATGGCAGTTGTTCCCACAGGGTCGAAGGCGTCCCAGATGCCGATGGAGGGCAGGGCTTTGGATTCACTGGGCGCGCCGGTTTCGTCGAGCGCCTGCGTGACCGCGGTGAAGATGCGATTGCCGCGCACAGGTAAGATGAACCAGTCGCTCTGGCCCACCTGACTCAAGCGCCCGCACCACATGCCGCTCGCAGACATGACGCGGGGCTGGGCCTCTGTGCCGATGGCATCGTTATAGCCGCCGACGGCCGAGCCCGCAGCGACGACGGTGAGAGTTTGCGAGCTGCCAGTGGAAAGATTCGGGAGAGAGATGGCGCTGAGCGTGCCGGAAGGCGTGACCTGCCCCTGGGCGTAGGGGCCCACGGAGTTCTCAAGAATGTCGAGCGGATCGATGGCTTCGAACGTGACCTGGTAATTGGCGGAAGTCATGCCGGGGGGAAGAGGAATGCCGCTCAGATCGAAGGCGCCCTGCAGCGCGGGATCGTTCGATCCCCAGTTGGCGAGTGGATAGCCACTTGCGTCGCTCCAGCCAGTAATAGGATTGCCGTGATTGCCGCTGAAGAGCGCGCCGGTTACCGCTGTGACCGTGTACTGATAGAGCGGATTCCCGCCGGCGTCGAGTGGGCGCGTGACCACGTTGACGCCCTGCATGCCATAGCCGGTGGCAAAGCCGACCGAGCCCTGAATGGAGATGGTGTTGGCCGCGGTGATTTCTTTGCCCGGAAAGCTGGCAAGATTGGCGGCGGTGATGGGATAGAGGCGGTTGAGTGCAGCGATGTCATCGAAGCGCAGAACGGTTGGGTTGGGAATGCAGGCGCCGCCGGTCGAGCCGCAGGCGCCGCTCATGGGCTGCATCACGGGCCAGCCGAGAGTGCCGTTGGGTTCGCCGTTGGCGTCCGCGCCGGGATTGACCTGCGAGAAGTCGAGACCGAGGATACGGCCGAATGCACGCTCCAGCTCGAAGCTCATCATCTCGATCATGTCGGAGGTGGTAGCGCAGCGGCCGTTGAGCACGATAACGCCGTGGGCGGCGGTAGCGTCGGGGTTGATGTTGTCGAGCCAGACGTAGACCGCATTGTTCTGGCAGGCGGTGGGCTGGCTTGTGTCTTCGCCGAAGAGGGCGTCGATGACCGAGCCGTCCTGGTCGTAGATGACGGCCAGCGGATAGTTGGTGGCCGAGGGCGTGAGGTCGGAGGGTGCGGTGACCTGGCCGGAGGAGCTGACTTGAATATCGGAGCCGTTGACGTCCTCATTCAACGAGCCTGCATCGGTGAGCGTGACTCCGGCGGTGGGAACAGCGCTCCACAAGGCGGCGGCCGCATCGACCATGGCCGTGGCTTGCGCATTGGTAACGGTGCTTGAGAGCGGACCCTGGGCGACGTAGTAGCGGAGCTGGCCTCCCGCCCAGTGCACGGGCTGACCCATAACGGAGGCGTTGAAGTATGCGGTGCCCGCGATGTACTTGGGTCCGCCGGCGAGAGCGATCGAGGGCGCAAGAAGGAGCAGGGGGAATAAAACGCGAGACGCGGAATGCCCGAATACACCGCGGCCATGCGTAGCGGAACACACGGATCGTGGAGCGGCGACGGGCACGAATTCCCCCGGACGCAATGTTTATCGGCATACGCGAGCCCATAAGACACGGAGAAAGTCTGGGGGGTTCCACATGCGGGGCCGCAGTGTGCCCCTGCAAGTGGTTTGTTTCTGAAGGGGCCGATCGTTCCTAAGTAATTGCTTAACGCGAATGCATCGATCTGAAACAGTGCGTCAGACAAGATGAAGAATTCTCTGAGGAAGCTGTCGAAGAATGAGAGATTGCTTGGAGTGCAGCCTGTCAGTTGCAGCAAGTCGCGCAAGAGTCGCATTCAGCCTCGGTTTCATCGAATAAAACACCGGGAAAGACAGGGAGCGGCTGCGCAGCCCATGCGCGGTGTGCGGCGGGGTCGTCCAGATACAATCGACACGGGACTTTCCTATGACAGAGATTCGCGAGACAGTGATCCTCGGCTCCGGCTGCGCCGGATTGACGGCAGCGCTTTACACGGCGCGCGCCGGATTGAAACCGCTGGTTCTGGAGGGACATGAGCCCGGCGGCCAGCTTTCAATTACTTCCCTGGTTGAGAATTTTCCGGGCTGGCCCGAGGGCATCCAAGGGCCGGAGCTGATCGACAACATGCGCAAGCAGGCGGCGCGCTTCGGCGCGACTTACGAACAGACCGATGTAACGCGCGTGGAGGCTGGCGCGCACCCGTTGCGGCTGCACTCGTCGATCGGCGAGATTCACGCTCGGACGTTGATTATCGCCTCCGGCGCAAGCGCGCGCTGGCTGGGATTGCCGAGCGAACAGGCGCTGATCGGGCACGGAGTTTCAAGCTGCGCAACGTGCGACGGATTCTTTTTCCGCGGCAAGGAGATTGCCGTGATCGGCGGCGGCGATTCTGCGATGGAGGAAGCGCTGTTTTTGAGCCGGTTTGCGACGAAGATCACGCTACTGCACCGGCGCGACGCTTTCCGCGCTTCGAAGATTATGCTGGAACGCGTGATGGCGCATCCGCAGATCGAGCTGCGTACCAACACTGTGGTCGAAGAGGTGCTGGGCGTGGAAGAGAAGGAAGTGAAGGGGCTGCGGCTGCGCGACGTGCGCTCGGGCGAACAGTGTGTGCTGAACGTGAGCGGCATGTTTCTCGGCATCGGCCATGTACCCAATACGAAGATGCTCGCGGGCCAGATCGATCTCGACGATGAAGGATACGTGAAGACCACGAACAACGTCTTCACCACGCGCAACGGCACCATTGTGCCGGGCGTGTTTGCGTGCGGCGACGTGCAGGACCGGCGCTATCGGCAGGCGATTACCGCGGCCGGTTCGGGCTGTATGGCCGCGCTTGAGGTGGAGAAGTATCTCGAGGAACGCGGACACTGAGCATCGCTGCTGGCAGACAGCGATAAACTCACATTCGGAGCGCTATTATGAACCGATTGGCAATTCTGTTGTTCGCTCTTGCGCCCGGATTATTTGGGCAGAGTTTCTCATCGAACTTTGTCATAGACAAATCGAAGCCTTTTGCCTACCTCGTCTTTGACCATATCGGACAAGGAAATGCATCTTCCGTAGTGGGTAAATCGGAGAGACTCTTTCTGCGCGTCGTGAACAACTGCCGCATTGCAATCCTTTTCAGAGCTCAGGGTCCAGATGGATCAATCCGGGGTGCTGTCTTAGAGGACGAGGTCGTTACAGAGCCGCAGAGAATTCAAATCATAACGAACTCTGAGATGGAGTCGTTTGAG
>JBAWFY010000697.1:0-8332 GCA_049592335.1 Occallatibacter sp. | reverse complement strand
TACTGGGCGCAGCCAGCATCACCGGCGTGCCCGCCTTCGGGCTGCCGAAGATGAGCAACTTGGTGGGCGGCATTGCCATGCCGATTTTTGCTGCCTCGCCGCTGTGATCCACCAGCGCGAACAGCGTGATACCCTTGGCTTCGAGAATTGCGCGCAGCCGCGCCACGGTTTCATCGACTGTGCCGCGACTTGTCATATCAACAATGCCCTGTTTGCTTGTTTTCATGTGCGCCTCCGTTGACATGGGTCAGATTGAAAACTTACACACGAAGGAATACAAGATATGCTGCCATGGCCACGCCAACCACGGCGAGAAAGATGGCTAACGCGATGGCTTGTGTTGTGGGATGGCTGCGCGGAATCTCGCCGTTATCGAGCTTGCGCACCACGCCCACGTGATGAAAGCCCGCAAAGAGGTTGAGCAGCACGCCCGCCGCGATCAGGACGGTGCCAAACCAGAGCGAGAATCCTTGGCCCTGTTGCGGGGCCGCGGCGCCAAACGCCGCGAGCTTCTGGAGAAAGAGTCCAAAGCGAGCCACAACAAAGCCAAAGCCCATCAGAGCCAAGCCAGTGCGAATCCACGCAAGAAAGGTGCGCTCAGCAGCCAGATAATCGCTGAGAGCTGCCTTCTGGTTCGGCTCTGGGCTATTTTCCATGTGCGCTGCCGAGGGGTTACGCGACCCGCTCGATAACGACGGATTCAAGGACGACGGGCTTGTGCGGCTTATCCTGCGCGCCGCGCGCCACTTTGCTGATCTTGATTACGATGTCCTGGCCCTCCACCACTTCGCCAAAGATGGTGTGCTTGCCGGTGAGCCACACAGTGGGCGCGACGGTGATGAAGAACTGGCTGCCATTGGTGTTCGGTCCAGAGTTGGCCATGGCCAGCTTGCCCGGCTTGTCGAACTTGTGCGGCGAATTCCTGGTCTCGTCCTCGAAGCGATAGCCAGGGCCGCCCATGCCGCTGCCCGCCGGGTCGCCGCCCTGAATCATGAAGTCGGGAATTACGCGATGGAAGATGGTGCCGTCATATAACTTTTTATTGGATTTTTCTCTGGTGATGGGATGCGACCAATCTTTCGCGCCCTCGGCGAGTTCGATGAAGTTCTTTACGGTGATGGGGGCGTCGGCCTCAAAAAGGCGCACGGTAATCTTGCCTTCCGTAGTAGTAAAAACGGCGTAGGTTCCTGCTGCAAGTGCCATGTTTGTTCCTCGCGTGAAATTGGTTAGCAAGGCCCATTAACGAGCCGGTTGAAAATGAGATTGATGGTCGTGCGAACCTCGACCGGCTGGCCATTCAGCATATACGGCCGGTAGCGCCACGATTTAACAGCGTCGAGAGCAGCCTGTTGCAAAAGATCCGGGCCGCTGACGATTTTGAGATCCTTGATGAGACCGTTCGTCCCGATCCCCGCTTCAAGCACGACCTTAGGGCAGACGTCAGTTGTTTTGGCATCGATTGGATAAACGGGAGCTGTCTTGTATTCCAACAAGCCAGCTGCCACGCCAGCTGAAAGGGACACAATTCTGGTCGGCGTAGCCTGCGGAGAAGCTTCGCCGGCCGCTGGCGGCATCGGCTGCCCTTCGCGCACAATCGTCACCTTCTTGAGCATCACGGGGGTCAGGGGTTTATCGTTGGCGTCGCGCGGCACGCGCGCAATGGCCTTCACCACGGCCACGCTCGCGTCATCGCACTGGCCGAAGAGCGTGTAGTGCTGGTCCAGAAAATCGGTTGCCTGCTCGGTGATGAAGAACTGGCTGCCGTTGGTGTTTGGCCCGCTGTTGGCCATGGCGAGGCGTCCTGGCCGGTCGAAGTTGAGGTTGGGGTCGAACTCGTCGTTGAAGACGTAGCCCGGGCTGCCCATCCCGGTACCTGACGGGTCGCCGCCCTGAATCATGAACGCGGGAATGACGCGATGGAAGGTGGTGCCGTCGAAGTACGGTTTGTGGTGCTGCACCGTGTTCGTTCTCGGATCGGTCCAGTCTTTGGCGCCTTCGGCGAGAGCGATGAAGTTGGCGACTGCCTTGGGCGCCTGCTTCTGGTAGAACTGGCAGGTGATGCGGCCCATCGAAGTATCCATCACGACGGACGGGCCGTTGGGGACGGTCATGGCTTCGCCCGTCGCTTGCGGAGCGTCAGGGACTTCGTGACCGGCGGAGGAATGTTGCGCAACCAGAATCGCGGCCGCGCAGGCGATCGAGGCGGCGGCCAGAGCAGAGAAGAGAACTACGCCTTGAGTTTTCATGCCGTTTCGAGGGTAAATCATGCGCCGTGCCGGGTGCCAGCGGCTCGAATGCCGGCCGCTGCACCGGCCCTTCGCTGCGGTGGTGGATTGATGGGGCAACTTTAACCCCGAAACGCCTCAAGAAAATCGCTTTGCCGGTTGCTCATTGCCGCTTCCGGCAGATACACTGCTTTGCGACACACTAACCAGGCAGCGACGGCGGTATTCTCGGGGGAAGGGGTTCATCCGTTCCCTGGGACAGGGATTCCGGGGCTACAGATCTCCGTCTGCGGCGCATCTCCGGCAGGTTCGGAGCCGCGGAACGATCGAGCCGTAAGACAGAGACAGGACGCGGTGTCCCGTCTGTCAGCCAATATCCTTCATCGCACGAAAGTAATCGGCAATTGTTTGAGGAGTTATGACAGGGAAACTTAGCTTCGGCGAGAAATTCGGCTACGGCCTGGGCGATCTGGCTGCGAACTTCGTCTTTCAGGCCTTAATGGTTCTGCAGTTGGACTTCTATACCAAAGCCGTGGGTTTGACGCCGGACCAGGCGGGCTGGATGTTTTTAGCGATTGGGCTGGGTTCGGCGGCTTTCAATCCAGTCATGGGAGTGATCGCCGACCGCACCAGCACCCGCTGGGGTAAGTTCCGCCCCTGGCTGCTGTGGACGGCCGTGCCTTTCGGCGTGATAGGCATTCTGACTTTCACCGCGCCGAATCTTAGCCCGATGGGGAAACTCACCTACGCATGGGTTACGTACCTGCTGCTGCGTCTCATCTATGCGGCCAATAACGTGCCCTATGCATCGATGAACGGCGTGATGACCGAGGATCCGAACGAGCGCAACAGCATCGCCGCTTACCGCGGGGTCTTCTCCAATAGCGCCGGCTTCATCGTTGGAGCCCTGGCAGTTCCCATGGTCGCTTTCCTCGGCCGGGGTAGTATCGCCCGCGGCTACCAGTTCACGATGGGCAGCTTCCTGGCGCTCTCCATTGTGCTCTTTCTGATCGCTTTTTCGGTTTCGAAAGAGCGCATTCAGCCCCCACCGCAACAGAAGACCTCCGTTGGCCGAGACTTGGCCGACCTGATGAAGAACGGCCCGTGGATCGCGCTTTTCCTGGCCACAGTCTTTTACTTTGTGGCCCTGCTTATCCGCAATAACCCGATGATTGCCTACTTCGAGAACTGCGCGGGCAATCGGCTGCTCTTCAGTTGGTTCAGCGGCTTTGGATTGGTGGCGCTGATCGTCGGCGTGACCTGCTCGACCGCGTTGACCAAGCGCGTGGGCAAGCGCGTCGTCTTCTTTTGGAGTATGTTGCTGACGGGCATCTTGTGCATTGTCATGTACTTCCTATCGCCCAAAGCCACGGTTGCGATTATTGCTCTTGAAGTCCTGCGCCAATTCGTCTTTGGCTGTTCGAACCCGGTGCTGTGGGCGATGATGGGCGATGTAGCCGATTTCGGCGAATGGAAGACGGGACGAAGGGCAACCGGCACGGTTACCTCGGCGGTAGTTTTTGCGCTGTGGGTTGGCGTGGCTATTGGCGGCTTCGTCGCCAGCAGGCTGCTTGGCTTCTATGGCTATAATCCGCACCTCGCCATGCAGTCCGAGCATACTCTGCTGGGCATCCGCCTGATTGTGTCGGTCTGGTCGGGCGTGGCGTTTCTTGCCTGCGCCGCCTGCCTGATCTTCTACGGCATCAACATGAAGCTGAACCTTGCGATCTCACAGGATCTGAGCGAGCGGCGCAAGAGCTTTTCTCAGCAGAAGGTCTAAAATTAGGTTGCAGGTAAGCCCAGACCGCCCGACCGTGTTTGCGGCGGCCTTCCCGGTTGGTACTGCGTACCTTTCTTCTCACTTCGATCGGCAGAGGCCTTTCCGCATGTATGTTCCCAGGTTCGTGTATTCGGGCGTCATTCTGGCCACGAGCGTGTACGCTTCGGCACAAGGCAGGCCCAGTCTGAAAGATGTTTATAAGAACGATTTCTACATCGGAGCTGCGATCAATGCTGCACAGGCTACGGGCCAGGACCAGCGCGGGGACGCGCTGATTGTTTCGCAGTTCAACTCGATTTCGCCGGACAACGC
Source organism: Occallatibacter sp. (assembly GCA_049592335.1). GTDB lineage: Bacteria > Acidobacteriota > Terriglobia > Terriglobales > Acidobacteriaceae > Telmatobacter. The sequence continues at coordinate 4,015 of JBAWFY010000697.1, read as the reverse complement.
GCTTAAGTGGGAGAGGGTTCACCCCCAGCCGGACAAATACGATTTCAGCGTGGCCGATCAGTACGTCGCATTTGGCCAGGAACACCACATGTTTATCGTGGGCCACAATCTGGTCTGGCATAATCAGGTTCCGGACTGGGTCTTTCACGATGCCAAGGGCAATTTGCTCACGCGCGACGCGCTACTGGCGCGCTTGCACGACCACATCCAGACCGTGGTGGGCCGCTATAAGGGGAAGATCCAGAGCTGGGACGTGGTGAACGAAGCGCTCAACGAAGACGGCTCGATGCGGCAGTCGCTCTGGTTCAAGATCATCGGGCCGGATTACATCGAGAAGGCTTTCCAGTACGCGCACGAGGCAGATCCCGCGGCGCAGCTCACGTACAACGACTACAACCTCGAATTTCCCGCCAAGCGCAAAGGCGCCATCGCGCTGGTGAAAAAGCTGCAGGCCGAAGGAATTCCGATTACGACCGTAGGCATTCAGGGCCATATCCACCTGAACCGTCCGACACCGGAGCAGGAGGACGCGGCGATCACTGACTTTGCGGCTCTGGGCGTGAAGGTTGCGATCTCCGAGCTCGATGTCGACGTGCTGCCTTCGGCGGGCCACGGACCAACCGCCGATGTGTCGCTCAGGGTCAAGTCAGACGCGAAGCTGAATCCTTACGTCAACGGCTTGCCTGCTTCCGTGCAGCAGCAGCTTGCCGATCGCTACGCTGCATTCTTCCGCGTGTTTGTGAAGCACCACAGCGACCTGTCGCGGGTCACGTTCTGGGGAGTCACGGATGCGGATTCATGGCTGAACGGATTCCCCGTGCCGGGGCGCACAAATTATCCGCTGCTTTTCGATCGCGACGGCCAGCCCAACTCGGCATTTCAGGCGGTCATGGGTGTAGCAGAAGGGAAGTGAGCCGGGCGGCTACCACCAGCGAGAGAATTCCGTCATTGATGATGGGAAGATGACAACCGGACGGCTGCACCCTGAAACCTACTTCTTTGCCTTTTTGCACCGCTCCATAATCGCGCTGTGCACCCGTTCGCTGACTTCGGTAGGCACTTCGTAGATTTCGTGGCAGCGGTAGATCTCGATGGTCTTGCGGGTGGTGTCGAGAACGACCTCGCAGTGGCCGCACTTGCGCAGATGGACTTCTATTTCGGCGCGCGTTTCCGCGGCAATCGACTCATCGATCACGTCGTCGAGAATCTGGAGAAACTCACTGCATTTCATGCTTCAGCTCCGTTTCCTCGCGGTAAAGCTGCCGGAGTCTTTTTCTTGAAGTAGCGGGTCAGCCGATCGCGTAGTTGCAAGCGTGCCCGGAGGAGACGGGACTTGACGGCCGGCACGCTCAGTCCAAGCGCCTCGGCAGTCTCTTCGGTCGAGAGACCGTCCACGTCGCGCAGGGCAAAAACCACGCGGAAACCTTCGGGAAGGCCCTGGATGGTCTTCTTGAGGATTTCCGCCAGTTCCGACTGGTTGTAATTTTGTTCCGGGTTGGGCGCCCAGTCGGCGAAGTCGCGGGGGACGCTGCCTTCTTCGGTCACGATGTCCTCGTCCATCGAGACCGTTTTGCCCGTGCGCCGCTTGCGCAGCCGCATCAGGCTCTCGTTGACCGCGATTCGCACCAGCCATGTGTAAAACTTTGAGTTCCCCTGAAATTGATCGAGCTTCTCATAGGCCTTGAGAAACGCGTCCTGCATAACGTCTTCAGCGTCTTCGCGGTTCTGCGTGATGTGCTGCGCGATCCTGAAGACCTGCCGCTCGTACTTGCGGACCAGCGTATCGTAAGCCGCAATATCCCCGCCGCGGACCTTCTCGACCAGTGCGACGTCGGGGTGCTCCTCGTTTTGTCCTACCGATTGGATGGTCGACATGGGTTTGGGATGCGAAAAATCGCCTGAGATTCCAAAGTCTTGCAAGGTCGAAATGGGCCCGCAAAAGTTGAGTGTAATCGACGCAGCGGGGGGAGGCCAAATCGGATCCCGCGCCGGGTCAGGGAGGCGCCTCTGGCATGGTGCGATCTTTTTTGGGGCCGGCGTTGACATGAACGCGGGAGTTCCTCCCACGGCGGCCATGTCGACTTTCAAAACTGCTCCGAAGTAGACCGTCAGGATTCCCACTGTGATACAAATCGCTCCGCGCAGCGTCCAATCATCATAAAGTGGAATTATGTATGGCTTTCCCTTCCTGCAGCGCAGCATGTGGCGTGGTTTCGGTTTTATCGTAATGTTTTTCGGCTTGCTGGCCGCTGCCCAGTCCGGGTTGGCGCAGAGTGGGGCCGTGAGCTCATCCAGTTCCGCGGCTGCACCATCGGGCTCGGCGCGGCAGCCGGCGGCAAAGAAGCGCACGGCGAAGCGCCAGGCGGCGCATCGGGCCAGCCGCGCGTCTCGCGTGGCGCGCACGCATCGCATCAAAAAAGCTTTCGTGGCATCGAAAGAGCTGGAACCGATGGCCCAGCAACTGGCTACCCTGCGCACGCCGGAGGCTTACGCGGCGGTTGCCGCCTATGCGCGTGGTCACGATGGGGACGCTGCCGCCGCAGCTTACCTGGCCCTGGGCCATGCCTATCTCCTCGATAAGCGCTATGCCGACGCGCAAACGGCACTGGCCGAGGCGCGGCGTTTCGACGGAGAGTTGGCCGACTACGCGGAGTTTCTGGACGCGCTGGCGAGCCACGAGTCGGGCAACGATGCCGTGGCCGAAAACATCCTGCACGGATTCACGGAGCGCTTCCCCGACAGCATCCTGGACGTTCAGGTGCCGGAACTCGAAGCTGGTGTCCAACTGGCCTTGGGCAATCACACTGCTGCGCGCGAGGCACTGGCCGCAGCCGCTGGCACGGAGTCAGCGAGCCGGCCTGGTTTCGAACTGGCCGAAGGCCAGGTGGAACTGGCGCTGGGCGATCAGGCGGCGGCGATCGAAACATTCAGGCGGCTGTTCGCGGAGCATCCCCTGAGCTCGGAAGCGCAGACGGGGCGGGCGAAGATTACCGAGATTGGAGCCGAGAGCCTGCTCACGACGGCGGAATTGCGGAGCTTTGCCGATGCGCTGTACAACGCCGGCCACTATGCGGACGCTTTAGAGCAATTCCGCGTGCTGCTGCGTAAGCCGGGGCTTGACCCGCAGACGCGCAACGGATTTGCCGTCTCCGAAGCCGCCTGCCAGTTAAAGCTGAAGCGGCTGACGCCCGCAGAAGTGCAGGCGCTGCCCGACTCAGCTGACGAAAACGGGGCGCAACGGCTTGATCTGCTGATGGAACTGGCGCGGGACCGCGACGACTCGGCCTATGTGAAGCAAATACTCGGCGAGATGGAAACCCGCTTCCCGCACAGCCCGTGGCTCGCCGATGCGCTCTACTCGGCGGGCAATATGCACATGCTCAAGCACGATTATCCTGCAGCCATCGAGTACTACGGCGAATTGGCAGAGCGTTTTCCCGGCGACAAGAATGCGGCGGCGGCGCACTGGCGTTCGGGCTGGCTGAACTACCGATTGGAACAGTACCCTGAGGCGGCGCGCATCTTTGACGAGCAGATTCGGCTTTATCCGGGAGCAACGGAATCGGTTTCGGCGCTGTATTGGCGCGCTCGCCTGCATGAGACGCTCGACCAGAACGCTGCTCTGGCAGCGGCAGAGTATCGCACGATCATCCGCAATTACCAGCATTTCTTCTACGCGCAAATGGCGCGGCGGCGGCTGGCGGCGCTCTCGGTAGCGAACGCAAACAGCTTGCCGGGGTCGCCGGGTTCGGGCTCTACGCAGTCAGATGGAAATCTGCAATCCGCAGACCATCCTCTAACGGAGCCGCATCTGATTGATACCTCTCCTGAGGACAGTCCGCACCTGGCCAAGGCGCGCCTGCTGGCCAATGCCGGGTTGAACGAGTACATCGAGTTCGAGATCAAGGCCGATCCAGAGTTCGCTTCCATGAGCGCGCTTGCGGAGGCGCAGATCTACTCGTCGTACGGCGAAACATTTCGTGCGGTTCGAGCCGCCAAGCGTGGGCTTCCGAAC
>JBAWFY010000696.1:0-3506 GCA_049592335.1 Occallatibacter sp. | reverse complement strand
AGATTGGTCCGGGCAAGATAAGGCCTTGGCAGCTTGTGATCTCTCCCAATTTGGATCGCAAGCTCCGGGAAACGGCCCGAGCAATTGTGGCAGAGGCACCTGAACTCGACGGCTGGGAGTTCTATTCGTCAAGGCAACCAAAAGATTGGAAATATGAGTTTGAACTTGAGGGTCAGGATGAAGCTGCTACGCTCTCCATCAATGCTGCTGCTTGGCATTTCGTCTTGTTGAAGTACCCTGGCGGAAATCGAGAGATTCTATTGAGAGCCACTGGACTCCAAGACCTGGACGATGAGCGCAGGCAACAAGTTGGGGAAATTGTTCTCGAAGGCCTCCTCGGAGAGGACATATTCTTGGATTCAGTTGAAGACTTCGATATCGTCGATGAGTTTGATCCGCAGTTCGTAAATCACGCGAGACCCATCCAGCGTCTTCGTGCAGCGGTGATCGGAGAAGATTGCTGACATGATCTCCCGTATCGCCATCCTCGGTACCGGCCTCCTCGGCACATCGGTGGGCCTCGCCCTGCGCGAGGCGAAGTTCGACGGCGCGATCACCGGTTGGAATCGCAGCCCCGAGCAGGGACAACTTGCGCTGAAGATGGGCGCGATCGATTCGCTTGCCGCCGATCCGATCGAGGCGGCGCGCACGAGCCAGGTCACGCTGCTCGCGGTGCCGATCTACGCCACGCTGGATTTCATGGAGAAGCTCGCTCCTGTCCTCGGCCCCGAGCAACTCTTGACCGACGTGGGCAGCACCAAACGAGTGATTACCGAGACCGGCGGGCGGCTCTACAATACCCCGCAGCGCGCGGCATTTCTCCCCGGCCATCCCATGGCGGGCAAGGAACGTGGCGGCGCTTCGCTGGGCGATGCGAATCTTTTTCGCGGCGCGATGTGGCTTTTTACGGACGCTCCAGCGGCCGAACGTTCGCCGCAATCGGCTGAATTCGTCAAAGAATGGCGCGAGTGGGTGGTCAAGATGGGCTCAAAGACGCTGGATCTCGGTGCCGCGCGCCACGATGAGTTAGTGGCGTGGGTCAGCCATCTGCCGCAGTTCACGGCCACTGCCTTGAGCGCCCTGCTTGAAAAAGAAGTAAGCGATGCACCCGAACTCAAGGACGTGGGCGGACGCGCCTTGCGCGAAATGACGCGCCTGGGCGCGAGCCCGTTCTCCATGTGGCGCGACATCGCGCATACCAATACGGAGGCCATCGAGCGCGCGCTGGCGGCTCTCGAGCAGCATCTTGCGCACTTGCGCGAAAACCTGCGCACCCCCGAACTGCGCGACGAGTTCGAGCAGGCGAACAAGTTCCGCAAAGAATAGATGCGATTCAACTCAAGACAAATACGACGATTAAGCCTTGTCTTCCTTCATGCGCGCGCCGCGCCAGTAGAGCAACAAGCCGATCAGGATGCACCCTGCAGTGGCGGCAACAACTTTGATCAGGAACAGCGGTCTGTTTTGTGTATCGCCCGGGGGAAAGAGCGAGAAGATGATGCCGAGAGCGACAACCATGAAGCCTAGCCCAGCGCAGCAATAAATGCCTGTGCGTCCGCCGGGAACAAGTACGGCGTGGGAATTCGTGGTGCGATCCGGGCGAGTGGAGAGTTTAATAAGGGCTGCGAACATATAGAGGAATGGAATGAAGTAAAGGATGACGGCGATCGAAACTAGGGCCTGGTAAGCTCCGCTGATGGTCTCGCTAATCTGGCTGAGAAGTAGAATAGTTCCAGAAATTCCTGCTTGGATGAGGATGGAAACCCAAGGCGTCCTCCAACGAGGATGAATTCTGCCGAAAGCCGAAGGCAGATAGCGATCGATGCCGACCTGAAAGGGCACGCGTGCGACACCGGCTACCGTTGATCCCACTCCGCCCGCATTTCCAGCGGTAACAAGCACAGCAGCAATAACGCCGACGAAGCCAATCTTCAGCGTCGCCGAGCCAACAGCAATGGCGTGAAAGACGCCGCTCTGAGGATCTATATCAGAAGCTGGAGTGAGCGCGAGCACTGCGAAAGTCCCGGCGATATACATGAGCGCGATGAGGCCGCCCGAGCCAAAAACCGCACGCGGCAAAGTGCGGCGGGGATCGCGCACCTCTTCTGCCATGCACGACACCAGTTCGAGGCCGGTAAACGCAAATGCAATCTGCGACCAGAAATTCACTGTGCCCCAGTTCCAGGTCGGCATCATATTTGCTAATGAAAAGCGCGTTACGGATCCGTGGCGAAGGACGACGGCGATCGCCACTCCGGCAAGCATCAGCAACGGCACATAGGTTCCCACTCCGCCAGCATTTTGCAGCCACTTGCCCACATTGACGCCCACAATATTGAGCACCACAGCAACGGCGAGCATGGCGAGCGAGACGATGAGTAGGAACCCACGCTGTTGGGCAAGCTCTGCGCCGCGCGGACCTGCGATGTATGCGGCCATGGAGGCAGAGGCCAGCAGCAAGCCGGGAAAGTAAAAGAAGGTGTAGATCCAATAACTCCATCCGGCGACGAAGCCGTGGAAGGGACCAAAGGCATCGCGCGCCCAGGCGTAGAGGCCGCCTTCCTCGGGAAATCGCGAGGAAAGCTCGTTGATCACCAGCGCGCCGGGGACGAAGAAGAACAGCGCGGCCAGCACCCACAGGCTGATAGAAGATGCGCCGTTGTGGCCGGCGGCGGCAATCCAGCGCGGGCCCAGCACGGCGGCGATATTGAAAAGGAGAACGTCCCAGAAGCCCATGCTTCTGCGCAACTGCGATTTGGGGTCACGCGGAGTAGGCGCCGGATAGGTCATGCTTTCACCCGAGAACCGTGTGGATCAAAGATGAGTGTAGCTGGTGAACGGCATAGGATTCGCGAGGGACGCAAGCGCGCGCGGTGGAGAGGCCGTCAGGCCGTCTGCATTTCTTTCAGCACAACGACGATGCCGAGCGCGATGAGCACGCTGACCAGAGCAAAAAGAAAGACACTGGCGTAACCAAAGACTCCGATGACGGCGCCGGCAATGGGACCGACGAGAAAGAACGACACGTCGGCGAACGCGGTGTACACGCCGAGCGCGGTGCCGCGATTGAACTCCGGAACGCGCTTGACTGCCTCGACACCGATGGCGGGGAAGACGAGCGAGAATCCGATTCCGCCAATGGCTGCGCCGGCCATCGCCATCCACGGCGATACGGCCTGCCACAGTAGAACCATGCCAATGGCGTCGGCCGCGAGGGATGCAAGGGCGACATTGTATCCGCCAAAACGGTTGATGGTCCCGACGAAGAGTAAACGCACGGCGATGAAACCCACGCCGAAAGCGGTGAGGCAAAGCGCTGCGCCACTCCAATGCCGGAACGCGTAAAAGAGAGTGACGAAGGTGGCGAGCACGCTGTAGCTAACGCCTCCGAGAGCCAGTCCCATGCCGTGCGGCGCCACGCGGCCGACCACATGCGCGAAGGGCATATGCTCGCCCGGTTCTACGCGGACCGGCTGCTTGCGCCACGCGAAGACGAAACTTACGGC
>JBAWFY010000695.1:0-2355 GCA_049592335.1 Occallatibacter sp. | reverse complement strand
GAGCACGACCAGAGCTACAAGCAAGAGGAGACGCCGCGCTACAACGCGCGCGACGTGGCCGTGATGCGCGCGAAGCTGGCCGGAGCGGTGGTTGTGATGGGTTCGGCCACGCCGTCGCTCGAAAGCTGGCACAATGCCGAACGCGGCAAGTACACGCGCATCGAACTCGGCGATCGCGTGATGAACCGCCCGCTGCCCGAGGTGGAGCTGATCGACATGAGGCGCGAGTTCCAGGAGGCGGGCAAGGACGAGCTCTTCTCCCGCTCTCTCATCGCGCAGACCAAGGCGGCGCTCGAACGCGGCGAACAGGCGCTGATCCTGCTCAACCGGCGCGGGTATTCGTTTGCCGTGATGTGCCGCGCCTGCGGCGAAAAGCTCGATTGTCAGAACTGCGCCATCGCCCTTACGCATCACAAAGCGTCGGCAGATGATCTTGGCGAGGCGCGCCCCAAAGCGTGTGTCGGCCAGCGCCTGGAATGCCACTACTGCGGCTACAAGCGCACGGTGCCGGCGCGCTGCCCGAAGTGCTCGAGCGAACACCTCTACTATCTCGGCGCGGGATCGCAGCAGGGCCAGGAGCGCCTCGCGGAGATCTTTCCCGGCGCGCGCATCGGGCGCATGGATCGCGATACGGTGCGCGGGCGCGGCGACCTCGAGCGGCTGCTGGCGCGATTACACTCCGGTGAAATCAATTTGCTGGTGGGCACGCAGATGATCGCCAAGGGCCACGACATCCACAGCGTCACACTTGTCGGTGTCGTGGGTTGCGATCACGCGCTGTCGATGCCGGATTTCCGCGCCGCGGAGCGCGTTTTTCAGCTCATGACGCAGGTCTCGGGGCGCGCCGGCCGCGGGGAGCTGCCGGGCCGCGTCGTGGTGCAGACCTATTATCCCGATCACTATGCGATCCTGGCTGCGACGGCACACGATTACAGGGCCTTTGCCGAGCGCGAACTGAAGTTTCGCCGCTGGATGCACTATCCGCCTTTCGGCGTGCTGGCCAATGTGCTGGTGCAGTCGGAAAAGATGGAAGAAGCGGCGGGGTGGGCGGCTGCCCTGGGCAAATATCTCGTCCAAAACCAGAACGCTCCGAAGGAGGCGGTTAGGATTTTGGGGCCGTGCACTGCGCCCATCGCGCGCATCAAGGGCGTCTACCGTTTCCACATGATTCTGAAGAGCGCATCGCGCAAGGCGCTAAACGATGCTTTACGTGGAATGCTTGCGCAGGCAGACGCGGCGGGAATTCCGCGGCGCAATCTGATTGTGGACGTGGATGCTTTGCGGCTGATGTGAAAAGAGGAAGGAACAAGGGACCGAGGGAACAAGGATCGCTTTGTTCCCCCGCTTCCAATTCTGAAAAGACGCTACTGCTGTTTGGCTTTTATGAAGTACTGGGCTACGTCGCGTACAAAGGGAACCGCGCCTTGGGGCACGGATACATTGCCGCCGAGGACCTTTGCAAAATCCTGCGGAGCGCCATAATAAAGCTCCGTATCCTCGCGATTCTGGCTCACGCTGGTGCCGTCGAGGTCGATACCTGCGAAGAGGCCCTTATTGCGCGAGTAGCTTAGTAGCTCGGCGTTCATCTTCCAGTCGGTGGCGGCCTGCCCCTCGCGTCCTACGGGGCCTGCGGCTGCGGAAGCATCGCCGCCAATCTTGAATTTGTTCTTGAGCAGATCCTGCATGCCGCGGTCGTTCACTGCGATCAGGATCAGGTCGGTGGCCTGGCCACCGATCTGGAAGCCGAACGAACCGCCGGCCATGCGGATAAACACCGGTGCGCTCCAGCCATGGCCGGTGCGGCATGTGACCACTCCCTGGCCGTATTGCGCGCCGAAGATGAAGGCGCCCTTGACCATGCCCGGAACCACCGCGACGCAGGTGGCCGAGCGCAGAATGTCGCTGGGGATGGTGCTGTCCTGGGCGGCCATAATCTGATCGAGAACAATTTTGGCCGAATCGATGCGCGCCTGCAGATCGTCTTTTGTCGAGGCGGCATGAGCGGCGCACGCAAGCAATGCGGTGAGACAAACGCAGGCAATAGCTCTCTTCATATCCGAGTCCTTTCCATGCCGGCCGCTTGGGGGCGCGGCGGTTTTGATGTTGCGAGCTGGTTCTGGTTGAAGCAGGCCCTGCACGTATGGGAGGTCGAGGCATGCGCCGGTGAGCGCCGCAACCTCCTAGAACAGGCTATCGCATTGGACTCGGGGCGCGCAGCGGTTGGTAAACAGCGCAGCCGGTTCACATCGCAGGATTTGTACCGGGAAGAAAGATGAAAGAGCAGAAATACCGGCGTTTCCTTCTCCACTCATTGAAATCCGGAGAAAGGGATGCGCCGATCCCTGGGGGCGGGAT
>JBAWFY010000694.1:0-3148 GCA_049592335.1 Occallatibacter sp. | reverse complement strand
ATATGCTGCACATGATGGGTGGCCACCAGGTCGAGTGGCTGATTGACGGCGTCCCCATTCCCAACACCAACATCGCTACCAATCTGGGGCCGCAGATCGATCCCAGGGACATTGACGAACTGGAAGTGTTCAGCGGCAGCTACGACGCCGATTACGGAGATCGCACCTACGGAATCTTCAACGTGGTGCCGCGCACGGGCTTTGAACGAGACAAGCAGTGCGATCTGGTCCTCACAGGCGGCAACTTCTACCAGACCGACGACCAATTCAGCTGCGGAGACCATACAGAACGGTTCGCCTGGTTCGCAAGCGCGAACGGCAATCGCAGCAATTACGGGCTGCAAACTCCGGTTCCTCAAGTCGTCAACGACGCGGAGAACGGCTTTGGAGGCTTCGCTACGTTCATCTTCAACCGGAACGCTAAAAGCCAATACCGCGTGGTCACATCATTACGGCGCGATTATTATCAGATTCCCATCGACCCGAACCCGAATTCATCCGGCAACCAGATTCTTGCATCCCAAAACGAGTCGCCGAGCTGCAGCGTGAACCCAAATACCAACCAAACTCAGTGCTTGCACGACTCGGAAGCCGAGCCGGACGGCTACGCCATCTTTTCCTGGGTGCATACGTTCAATCCAAGTACTCTCCTCACCATTTCGCCCTTTTATCACTACAACGGGGCGGACTACAATGCCAGCCCGAACGATCCCACTGCCTCAACGGTTCAGCAGCATGCCAGCTATGCCGGAGCGCAGACGGATGTGAGCAAGACTTTCTGGAAGAACGATCTTCAAGCGGGTTTTTACAGCTTCTATCAGCACCAATATAACTACTTCAATAACGTATTCGCCAACCCCACCCCCAGCATGCAGAACTATGGCCCCTCGTCGATCGGTGTCAATGGAGGAGCGGTCGCCGAGTTCGTCAGCGATAAATTCAAGGTGACTCCCTGGTTTACGTTGATCACCGGGCTTCGCGAAACGCAGTTCGCCACAAGCCCCCCACCACCGCAGCCCTCGGTCTCGGAACATGCGACCGATCCGCGCGTTGGGGGGGATATCCGTATCCCACGGCTGAATTGGGTCTTTAGTGGGTTTTATGGTTACTACTACCAGGCGCCGCCGTTGTCCACGGCCACAGGCGCTCTCATGGGCTTGGCGAATAATCAGGATTTCACCTTTTCACCCCTTCACGGCGAGCGCGACATCCAATGGCAGTACGGCGTCACCATTCCTTACCGCAACTGGACCCTCAACGCCGATAACTACGAAACCAGGGCAGAAAACTGGCTGGACCACAATAATATTGGCGAATCGAATCTGTTCTGGCCCATTACCTGGGCTTATGCGCAGATTCAAGGATGGTCGCTCACCTTGCGCTCTCCCAGCGTCCTGCATCATGGCCAGTTTCACCTTGCTTATGCGAACCAGATCGCGCAGGCGACCTCGCCGATTACCGGAGGCCTCATTTGCCCACCCTCCGTCGGAACCGCATGTCCGCTCGATATTCCGCCAGGCCTGGGGCCCGTTGACCACGATCAAAGAAACACTTTGAACCTGGGCTTCAACGGCAAGCTGCCGTGGCACGCCTACGCATCCACCAACGTTTATTACGGATCGGGTTTCACGAACGGGCTGCCGGGGGTGCAATATCCCGGGGATTATCTGCCGAGCCACACCACATTCGATCTCTCTGCCGGCAAGACATTCGCTGAAAAGTACACGGTTTCCGCGAATGTCGTCAATGTAGCCAATCTGCGCGTGCAGCTCGATAACAGTTTGACCTTCGGCGGATTTCACTGGAACGACCCGCGGCAGATTTATGGCGAGTTCCGCTACCGGTTCAACTATTAAGTTGCTTCCTGATGAATAGGCCAGCCTCATCATCGGCGACCGATGGAAGGTTTCTGTCATGGCGATCAATGTGACGAAGCATCGCTTGCTGCTGGATCACTCGATCACCATCGGAGGGTTCCAACTGGAACGATCCGCGAATAATTGCGGTTGAGGCGCGGTACAGGTTTCATTTCTAAGACAGCGAAGATGTTCCGTACGCCGCTTCTAATTTCCGGCTTCAGCCAACCGCTCGGCTCGCCAGATAGCGCCTTTCAATGCGACCACTTCTTCGGTTCCAACGGGCATTTCCGGTGCGGCGGCGCGCAGGCCAGCGAAGAATTTTTCGCGCACGATCTTGGTTTTCGCAATGACGCTGCCTGTCCATGCTACGGGAACCTCGCTGGTGAGACCGTATTTGCGGCGGAGCTTGGAGCGCACGAGCAGCACGAAATCGACGAGGTCCTTCGCGGCCTGCTCGAGAGTGCCGACCGCAACCGCATCGCCCGCTTCGGCCAGTTCGTTGATCGTCGGCGCCAGTGCAGCGTAATCCGGCCCGGGCGTGCCGTCGCCGAGATTGATGAACTCGTCCATGTCTTTTGTGCCCCAGAGCTTCATCACTTCTGGAATCACCCTGCAGGGCTCATCGCGATCGAGCGCGTGGAGCGCGCGGCGAACGGAGTTGACGCCGATCCAGTAGCCGGAGCCTTCATCGCCCAGGCGCGAACTCCATCCGCCCGCGGATTCAAGACTGCCGTTGGGCGCACGGCCCACGCAGTTTGAGCCGGTTCCCGCGATCTGCAAAATTCCCGGCCCCCCTTCGAACGCAGCATCGAGGGCAATGTCTACGTCGCCGACAACTTCGGAGCGCGCAACGCCGAAATCGTCGAAGACCGCGGTGACCCACTCCTTGACGCCGGGCATGGTGGGACTGGCGATGCCGCAACAGGCGGCGTTGACGGCTTTGACGCCGGCCTGCGCGCAGGCTTCATTGAGCGCCATGCGCAGATTTACCTCTGCCGCCTCGGCACCCACGCGGAGACGCTTAATCGATCCGCTCTGGCCTTTGCCCACCATCCTGCCATCGGCGAAAATTGCGGCGCGCGTGTTTGTGCCGCCGCCGTCTACTCCCAGAACCACGCTCATCGTTCTCGTTCCCTTCTATTTCTGCGGCCCCTGTTTTCCGGGTGTCGACCCATTGTCGCGCAGTGTACCCGAAAGAATATTCAGGCTGCCGTCGTTTTTTGCTGGAGTGAGGCCCAGCAGGTGCGCCATCCATGGATACAGGTTTACGTTATCAAATGGAGCGACAG
>JBAWFY010000693.1:0-4237 GCA_049592335.1 Occallatibacter sp. | reverse complement strand
TTCTTATCCCTGCGCTTGTCGTCTTCATCGCATACTTCGCACTCTTTCCTGCCGTTGCGCAAACACCGCAGGCCCCGCCCGCTCCCGAGCCGCCTCGCTTCGTCGTCGTGCTCAACGCAGCCCACGGCGGCAATGACCCCGGAGCAAAGATAGGCAACCAGGCGGAAAAGAACCTCACGTTGGCCCTGAGCGTCAAACTACGCTCGCTGCTGATGGCGCGAGGCATCGCCGTGGTCACGACGCGCGAGTCGGACGCCAGCCTCGACGCGGATCGCCGTGCTGAAATCGCCAACCACGCCGCCGCTGCAGCCTGCCTCGATCTGCACGCTGCCGACGCCGGCGGAAAAAACGCACCCGCCGTGCACCTGTTTCTCTCTTCCCTTCCCGCCGCAAGGCACGCAGGCCTGTCGCCGTGGAGAACCGCGCAGTCGACATCGATTTCGCGCAGCATGGCTCTGGCCGGCATGCTGAATTCTGCGCTCACGCAAACCGGTATCGCGGTCACGCTCGGCCGTGCTCCACTTGCTGCGATCGACAGCATGACCTGTCCTGCCGTTGCTGTTGAAATTGCCATGCAGCCATCCCAGGACGCCCCGGACGAACCCGCATTCGAAGCCAAAGTTCTGGACGCGCTGGCAGCGGCGTTGGTGGAATGGCGTGCCGACGGTGCCCAACTCGGCGGGGTGCGACAACCATGATCCCCCGCCATCAGACCGTATTTTTCGTAATTCTGCTGGTGACATCTGTCGTCATGGGCGCAGTCCTGTGGAACCAGTTGCGGCGCGCGCATGAGCGGCTGCTGCGCGGCGAGGTCGCAGCGCCCACCCAGGCGCCACTGGTCGCTCCAGCAGAACAGGCAACGCTGATGGTCGCCGACGACGTAGACAATTCCGTCCAGCCGCGTACACTCGTTCTTCCCTTGCCCGAGAATCCCGAGGCCCGGGCGCGCGCTGTACTTGGCAAACTGTTCGACCTAGATGCCGCACCCGACGCCACGCATCAGGTTCCCGGCGGCGCCAGTTCCATCGCGCACGTATTTCTTATGGCTATCGCCGATCCTGCCGGCAAAACCGTGGCCGCATCGCCACAGATCGCCGTCGTCAATCTGACAGGGGCGTTTGTCTCCGGTCATCCGTCGGGAATCGAAACCGAAACGCTCACCATTCGTTCCATCTGCGGAACGCTCAACGCAAACCTGCCGCGCGTCACGCAAGTGCGATTCCTCGTGGACGGCCAGCCGCGCGCAACTCTGGCCGGCCACGCGGATCTGACCCGCACCTACCTTGCCGCAGAGACGGTCGACGCCCAGGGAGTTCATCCATGACCACGAATGCAGGGACCACGAATACAAGCTCAACAACGGCTCCCACCATCGGCGTCTTCGATTCCGGTTTCGGCGGACTCACCGTTTTGCGCGCGCTCGTCGATCGGCTACCGCACGCGCAATTTGTCTTTCTCGGCGACACGGCGCGCCTGCCCTACGGCTCTAAATCGCGCCGCACCATCGCGCGTTATGCCGCCGAGAGCGCGCAGTTCCTCGTACACGGCCAGGGCGCGCAATTCCTGGTCATCGCCTGCAACACCGCCAGCGCCCTTGCCCTCGACGCCATCCAGGATGCAGTGCCGGTCCCGGTCCTCGGCGTGATCGAACCTGGCGCCATGGCCGCGCGCCAGGCTTCCGCCACCGGCGACGTGCTCGTGATCGCCACCGAAGCTACGGTGCACAGCCATGCCTATGCAGCCGCTTGCGAGGCCCGCGGTTTGCACGCCATGGAGAAGGCCTGTCCGCTGCTGGTGCCGCTCGTCGAAGAGGGATGGACCGACCATCCTGTCACCGCCGAGGTCATCGATATCTACCTGAACGAACTGCGTTCCGAAGCCGCGGCGAGGGGAATGAGGCAGGACGTACTGGTTCTCGGCTGCACGCATTATCCGCTGCTGCGGCCCTTGATCGAGCGCGCGGTGCGTCCCGGAGTCAAGGTGATCGATTCTGCCGAAGCGGCCGCCCAGGCAGCGGTGGAGATCTTCAACGGCCGCGCCGGCTCCGAAAGGCCGGGAGCGTCTCAAAACCCCGCACAGCAGACCGAAATTCATTGCTTCGCCACCGATTCCGTCGACAAGTTCGAGCGGCTCGGCTCGCGCTTCCTCGGCCGACCCGTTGGGCATGTGGAACTGATCGACCTGGGCGGTTGAACGGAGCGCAAAATGGCCGAATCGCTCTGATATTCTTACATTTGCGGCTCCGCCGTCTTCCCTTTTGGACCAAAGCATTGGAGGAACCCTCAAAGCATGATCAACTTGGCGGGCAAGACAGCCGTTGTGTTCGGGCTGGCCAACAAGCGCTCCATCGCCTGGGGCATCGCACAAAAACTTCATGAGGCCGGCGCGGCCCTTGCCATCTGCTACCAGAACGAGCGCATGAAGGCCGAAGCAGAGGACCTGATCAACGAGCTCGGCAACGCCAGCGGATTCCAGTGCGATGTTTCAAATGACCAGGAGATCGCCACGCTGTTCGCGGCACTCAAAGAAAAGCACGCGAAGATCGACATTCTGGTCCATGCTATTGCCTACGCCCCTGCCGAGGATCTCAAGGGCGAGTTCATCAACACCAGCCGCGAAGGCTTTCGCATCGCGCACGACGTGAGCGTCTACTCGCTTGTCGCGGTCAGCCGCGGCGCACTACCGTTGATGACCGAAGGCGGCAGCATTATCACCCTCACCTACTACGCTGCCGAAAAAGTGGTGCCGCACTACAACGTCATGGCTCTGGCCAAAGCCTCGCTCGAATCCTGCGTGCGTTATCTTGCCTTTGAACTGGGACCGAAAAACATTCGCGTAAACGCCATCTCCGCCGGGCCTATTAAGACGTTGGCCGCGCGCGGCGTCGGCGCCCTGGGCGAGATGCTCAAGTCGCATGCCGAGCGCGCGCCTCTGCACCGCAACGTCGACCAGAGCGAAGTCGGTGGCACGGCCCTTTACCTCGCCAGCGACTTGGCGAGCGCCGTCACCGGCGAAACCATCTACGTCGACTGCGGCTACAACATTATGGGCTTCTGAAAAATGGGGAGTTAGCCGAGCTACATCGCCAGAATCTTCTCCCATACCGCGGGCTCAACCGGCAACCCCAGCCGCATATTTTCCTCGCGAATGAGTAGTGTCCTTTCACCCGGATAGCGCACTGTGCCGCCAGATGTGACGGACCGCGTGTTGTGCAATGACGCGATCACGTCGTCGGCGATCCGGTCCGGAGCGGGCCCAAACACCGCGGCATCCAGCGCAAGAAACATCTGCGAAATACCGCTTTCGAGCAGCGGATCGGTCGATATCTGATGCGTGGCGCGGCCCAGCGCCATCATCGCGACGGCCATATCCAGCACCACCGCAAGCCCCGATCCTTTCCAGTAGCCAACGGGCAGCGGCCGCCACGATTTTTCGATTGCTGCCGCATCGCGCGTTAAATTTCCTTCGGCATCGAAGCCGCCGTCCACGGGCAGCAACTCGCCGCGCCGTCTATAGCTTGCCAGCGCTCCATAAGAGAATTGCGACATCGCCATGTCTAGAACGACCGGCCCCGCAGCGCGCGGTACGGCGATCACCAGGGGATTGTTGCCGATCACCGGCTCCGCACCGCCCCACGGCGGCAGATTGGGCATGGTGTTGGTCCAGCAGATGCCGATCATGCCGGCCTCGGCGGCCTGCCAGCCATACGTGCCCCCGCGCATCCAGTGATTGGTATTTCCCATTGCGACGCAGCCGACTCCATGTTCGCGGGCGAGCGCGATGGCTCGCTCCATTGCGGCGAGTGCGTTCAGATTCCCAGGCCCTCTGCGCCCGTCCCAGCGTTCGATGGCGCTTTTCCGCGCCGTAGCCGCAGCTTCGCCCGCAGGGTCCACGCAACCGTTGCGAATGGTCTTCACAAATCGCGGAAAACGATTAATGCCGTGTGTATAGACGCCATCGCGCGTGGTTTCGGCGAAAAGCCGCGCGCAGGTTCCACCGCGATCTCCAGTCAATCCGAGCTTGCAGAGGACTGCGGCGAGGGTCTCGTGAACTTTGTTAAAGGCAATGCGGTTCATGCTCGTCCTGATGAACTTGTATCAGGGGCGGCAAGGTTAAGAGAAGGAGATTCGGGACTCGCAATCCAAAAACAGTTGGCATTTTCCCTTTACAATGAGCAATACTTACCCGACGTATCGTCAACTGCTGCAAGCAGAGGTTCCAACCATAAAGACAGATC
>JBAWFY010000692.1:0-5130 GCA_049592335.1 Occallatibacter sp. | reverse complement strand
CCTGCGGGAAGTCCTTGGGCTTGGCTGCGGTAGCAGTGTGGCAGCGCACGCAGAGAGTTAAGGTGTCCGGCTTCGCAGGCGTTACGGACGTAGGATCGTCGGCGTGGCGGAGAATTGGAGCATCGGGGGGGATTGGGGGAACGATCAAAGCCACGAAACGCTCGTAGAGGTTCCCTTTAGGCTGCGGCGGGGCAGGCAGACGCTGAAAGAGCGCCCCATGGCAGGCCTCGCAGTTTACGTGGGCATGCGCGCCCTTTGTCTTGGTGGCGGCAATATCCGAGTGGCAGCCCTCGCACGTCTGGTGCCCGGCGAACTTGGCCGGATGCGCGGCAATCTCGCCGATCGCCGCCGCGCGATAGTGCCCGTATTGCCCGAAGGTCTTTGGAACCACATAGCCGCGCACCACCAGAAACACCAGGAACGCGACCACAAAGAGCCCCGCAAACCGGAAAAGATGTGCTGCATCCTTCAGACTGCTCATGAAGCGCTGTCTCCGTACATCCAGCGCCGGGAGGGGCGTTCGTGATTGCCCATGTGATCCAAAACACTCCCGACACCTCCGAAACTAGGCGCTGGATGGGGACCTGTATGTGAGGCCGCTCACAAATGGATGTGATGGAGTGCAGGATCTGGCGATGCTACGGCAACGTTGCTCCGGCAGCGGAAAGGCTTGCATGCCCGATCGTGCGGTAGTCGCCGATGTCGGTTGAATACGCCGCATCGTAGCTGTCGAAGATCAGGTTGATCGTGTTCGGCGTGGCAACCATCGCGTTGGGATTGTAGATGCGCCCGCTGAACCAGGTCTGCGCAGCTCCGATGACCGGTGAATTGAGTGGAAGGGCGGCGCCGGTGTTCGGATCTCGGATCGGTGGCTGGGCTGACCGAGGCAATCGGATGATCGATGCCGCTGATTACGGTCCAGTAGATCAGGTCTGCAGACTCCGCGTACATGATGGCGTGGGCTGACATTGGAAAGGTTAACGGTGATGCCGGGATAAAATCTTCCGCCTGCGGGGGCCGTCTATAAGGGGTTCCCGTGTGCGGCCCAATGTTAATTTTTGACGAACAACGGGTGAGAGATCGTGGAATCCTCGAGCTGGGTCGGTTGGCGCAGCTGTGATTTGGCGTCATCGCAATTCTTCTTTGGGGGAAGGGAAGTGTCTGCGGACCGAAAATAGAAGTCCCGTGGTAAGTCCTACGCAGATTCCTGCACCTTCATCACGAGGCAAGCAACGGTGTTCTCGCCCGTGAGCAGCATCTGATGCGGCGTTCCGGCCGGCACATGCGCCATGTCGCCTTGCCGCAGATTCTGCTGCGCTCCGCCTTCGATTGACGTGCCTCGCGTCTCTCCGGGCGCGACCGTGCGTGCGCCGGTGACACTGCCACCGGTCACGAGTATCGCCGCTCCCGAAAGCACGATGAAGAGATCGGCAAACCGTTCGTGTACTTCGGCTTCGCCGCTGCGGCTGCGGAAAGAAAGCATGGCGATGTGCTGCGGATATTCCTTGAGCGTCTCCGACGCCGAACCGTCGCCGAGTTTCGCCATCTTGCGCAGGTAAGCAGCGCGCTCCAGCAGTACGGCAGGCGACCAGTGATCGACCGGGCTCGCGGCCTTTCGCGGCGCAGGGCCGATCGCATCCAGCGCAACGTCCTTCAGAAGCGATAATTCGATAGGTTCCATGGCTTTCCTCCAGCCAGGCGCACTGCGAGGCTCAAAGCTCGGCCAGCTTTCGCGCGCGTCTGAAGACGCTCAGTAACATGGCGCGCGTCAGCTTGCCGGTATTGGTGTTTTGCAGCGATGGATGGTAACTGCAAATGGCGATGAGCCCATCCGGAAGTTTGTACTCGGCTCCATGCGCAAAAGCGAAATGCGAACGTTTGAGCGCATGGCCGAGCCGCGACTCGCGCGCCAGAAGGCCGTCGAATGCGATGCGGCCCAAACAGACCACTACGCGCAAATCCGGGAGCAGTTTCATTTCGAAGTCGAGCCATGGAGCGCAGTTGCGCAATTCTTCGGGTGTGGGCTTGTTGCCTGGCGGCGCGCACCGCCCGACAGAAGTGATCCAGAGGCCGCTGAGTGTCATACCGTCGTCGCGCGAGGTGGCCTTAGGCTGCGAGGCAAACCCAGCCGCGTGCAGCACCGGATACAAAAAGTCACCGGAGCCGTCGCCAGTGAAAGGCCGTCCAGTGCGATTCGAGCCGTGCGCGCCCGGCGCGAGTCCCAGCGCCAGTACGCGAGCGTGGGAGTCACCGAACGAAGGCACGGGACGGCCCCAATACTCCCAGTCGGTGTAGGCACGGCGGCGATTCGCGGCGATGTCAGTGCAGTGCGCGCGCAACCGCGGGCAAAGTTCACACGCGATGATGTGCGCATTCAATGCCTGAAGAGTTGCGGGCCCGGCCATGAAGGCATTTTAATTGCATGGCGACATTGTGTAGCGCGCACGCGACTGCGAGAGGTGCGAAACGCGTGTGCCATACTGATTCTGTCTTTCGAGCGAGCTTGCGGTGAGGAAAGAAGCAAGTGCCAGGCCAACCTAACCCGGAGCTGTTGCGCCACGTGATCGCGCGGGCTACGGAGAACGTCGCCGCCGGCAAGGGCGGGCCGTTTGCTGCCGCGATTGTGCGGGACGGCAAGATCGTTGGCGAAGGCGCGAACTCGGTAACGGCGACTTGCGACCCAACGGCGCATGCCGAGGTGACTGCCATCCGCGTCGCCGCGAGAGCGCTGGGAACCTTCACGCTTGCCGGCTGCGAACTATACACCAGTTGCGAGCCGTGCCCCATGTGCCTGGCGGCCGCGTATTGGGCGCGGCTCGATGCTGTTTATTACGGCGCCAGCGCGGCTGACGCAGCCCGCGCCGGTTTTGACGATGCGTTTCTCTATGCGGAGTTCCGAAAAACCTCGGATGCTCGCAAGCTCCGCGCAACGCAGTTGCTTGGCGACGAGGCGTGGTCTAGCTTTGCCGCATGGATCGCCTCTCCCAATAAGATCGAGTACTAGTTGGTACGAAACCGCATGAGCAACTCTGCCACTGTCACTGCGAAGATCGGCACAAAACCGCTGCTCATTCGCCGCGCCGCCGTGCTGGGCTCGGGAACCATGGGCTCGCGCATCGCCGCGCATCTTGCCAATGCGGGAATCCCGACATTTTTGCTCGATCTATCTCCAAAAGAGAGGAACGCGGCGCGGGCTCTGGAAGGGCTTGTCAAAGCAAAGCCTGCTGCATTGTTCGAACCATCGCTTTCACGGCTGATTACTCCCGGCACTTTCGACGAGGACCTGCCCAGGATCGACGAGTGCGATTGGGTCGTCGAAGCCGTGGCCGAGAATCTTGAAATCAAGACCGCGCTGCTGGCGCGCGTTGCCCCGCATCTCGCGCCCCATGCCATTCTCACGACGAATACTTCCGGACTGCCCATCGCGCGCATTGCCGCTTGTGTTCCCGACTTGCGCAGCCGCTTTTTCGGTACGCACTTCTTCAATCCGGCGCGCTACATGCGCCTTCTTGAAATCATCCCCACGCAGGAATCCGATCCTGCGCTGGTGGCTGCATTTTCCGCATTTGCCGATCGTCTGCTTGGCAAGCAAGTGGTTTTTGCGCGGGACACGCCCAACTTCATCGCCAACCGCATCGGTATCGCCGTCCTGTTCAGCGCCGCAAATCTCATGCTGGAGCAAGGGCTCACGATCGAAGAGGCGGATGCGATTACCGGCCCGGTCATTGGCTGGCCGCGCACGGGAACTTTTCGCCTCGCGGATCTTGTGGGGATCGATATTCTGGCGCATGTCACGGCAAATTTTCCTGAAGGCGTGAGTGGCGGCAACTTCGCGCCCATTCTTGAAGAGTTGGTCAAGCGCGGCTGGATTGGCGATAAGGCTGGACAGGGGTTCTATAAAAAAAGTCGAGGCGCGGATGGCAAAGAAGATCGCCTGGTTCTCGATCTCCGCACTTTTGAATATCGCCCTATGGCCAAGCCTGCCCTGCCCGCACTCGAGATGGCGAAGAACGCAGCCACGCTGCCCGAGCGCCTGCGCATATTGTTAGCGAATGACCCCTCGAAGGAAAAGGCTGCCAAGTTTCTTTGGCCGTTTCTGGCGGCGCTTTGGAGTTTTTCTGCCGAACGCATCGGCGAAGCTGCCGATGACGCGTCCTTAATCGACGCCGCCATGCGGTCAGGCTTCAATTGGGAGATGGGCCCGTTTGAAATGTGGGATGCGGCGGGCGTTGCGGATTCCGTGGTGCGCATGAAAGCCATGCAGCTACCGGTATGCGGCCCTGTGCTCGGCCTCATCGCTGCCGCGCGATCCAGTTGGTATGCGCAGGATCGCAAGCAGTGCTACGAGCCCGTCACAGGTCAGATGTTGCCCGTCGCCGCGACCCCTGGCCACGCGCGTGTTGCCGATTTCCGGCGCACGCACGCGGTTTTGCGGACCAATCCCGGTGCTTCGCTCGTCGATCTCGGCGATGGCATCGGCTGTATCGAATTGCACTCGCTCAAGAACGCGATCGGCGGCGATGCTGTTTCCCTGGTTTCTTCGGTTCTCAAGCCTTCGAGCGATTCCGTACGCGACTTCGCGGGCTTCGTGATCGCGGGCGATCGCGAGAACTTTTCTGTGGGCGCGAACCTGATGCAGCTTCTGCTTGCGGCGCAGGAGGGGGACTGGGATGAACTGGCGGGCATGATTCGCCAGTTTCAACAGATGACGGCGGCGATCAAATTCTGCCCGCGGCCAGTGGTGGCCGCGCCATTCGGACTTACGCTGGGCGGCGGTGTGGAGATTTGCCTGCACGCGGCGCGACGCCAGCCGCACGCGGAGACGTACATGGGTCTGGTTGAAGCAGGCGTCGGCCTGATCCCCGCGGGCGGTGGAACGAAAGAGATGTTGCTTCGCGCTTACGATGCGGTGGCTGCGTTCGTCCAACCCGATCCTAAGGATCCGCCTTCGCGGTTCGCGCAATCCGGAGAGCTAGCCACCGCGCTCAAGCGCGCGCTGGAGACGATTGCGATGGCAAAGGTTTCTACTTCGGCTGCGGAGGCACGGTGGCTGGGTCTGCTTTCCGCCGCCGATCGCATCACGATGAACCGCGAGCGGCTGCTGCTCGACGCAAAGGCGCAGGCAGCGGT
>JBAWFY010000691.1:0-1605 GCA_049592335.1 Occallatibacter sp. | reverse complement strand
CTATGACAAGGTGCAGAACAACCAGGTGCTGGACGCCACCATCCAGGGCAACGAGCTAAAAGGCCATCTCAAGACCTCGCCCAAAGACGAGTTCCACACCATTCTGCCGACCAACTACGAAGACCTGCAGAAGGCAATGCTGGACCCCAGTCACAAAGTCAACTTCACGGTCAAGCCGGAGCAGAACAACTTCCTGCTTCCCCTGCTGATCAATGTAGGCCCGTTCATTCTGATCATCCTGGTGTGGTTCTTTATGCTGCGCCAGATGCAGTCGGGCGGCAACAAGGCGCTTTCGTTCGGCAAGAGCCGGGCGCGCCTGCTCTCGATGCAGCAGAAGAAGGTGACATTCAAAGACGTGGCCGGCGTGGATGAGGCCAAAGAAGAGCTGAAAGAGATCATCGAGTACCTGCGCGAGCCGCAGAAGTTCCAGAAGCTGGGTGGGCGCATTCCCAAGGGCGTGCTGCTCGTGGGGCCTCCGGGCACCGGCAAGACGCTGCTGGCGAGGGCCGTAGCCGGCGAAGCGAATGTTCCCTTCTTTTCCATTTCGGGTTCTGATTTTGTGGAGATGTTCGTGGGCGTGGGCGCGAGCCGCGTGCGCGACCTGTTCGAGCAG
This sequence comes from Occallatibacter sp., assembly GCA_049592335.1. GTDB lineage: Bacteria > Acidobacteriota > Terriglobia > Terriglobales > Acidobacteriaceae > Telmatobacter. Next base: position 992 of record JBAWFY010000691.1, on the reverse strand, counting down.
GGCAAGAAGAACGCGCCCTGCATCATCTTTATCGACGAGATTGACGCAGTCGGGCGCCATCGCGGCGCCGGGCTGGGCGGCGGACACGACGAGCGCGAGCAGACGCTGAACCAACTGCTGGTGGAGATGGATGGCTTCGAGTCGAATGACGGGGTAATTTTAGTGGCGGCGACCAACCGCCCTGATGTGCTGGATCCTGCGCTGCTGCGCCCCGGCCGGTTCGACCGCCGCGTGGTGGTGGGCCTGCCTGACATACGCGGGCGGGAGGAAGTGCTCAAGGTCCACATCAAGAAGGTTCCGGTGAGCGAAGATACCAACCTGAACGTGCTGGCGCGCGGAACGCCGGGCTTTAGTGGCGCGGATCTTGCCAACATGGTGAACGAGGCGGCGCTGAATGCCGCGCGCTTGAATCGCAAGCAAGTGACCATGTACGACTTCGAGCTAGCCAAGGACAAGGTGCTGATGGGCGCCGAGCGCAAGTCGATGCTGCTCAGCGACGAAGAGAAGCGCGTAACGGCGTATCACGAGGCTGGTCACGCATTGGTGTCGTCGAAGCGCGAACACTCCGACCCGGTGCACAAGGTCACGATCATTCCCCGCGGCATGGCGCTGGGCGTCACCGTGCATCTGCCCGACGACCGTCACAATTACACGCGCGAGTATCTGGAAACGCGTCTGGCCATGCTTTACGGCGGACGCGTGGCCGAGGAGATCTTCCTCAAGCAAATGTCCACAGGGGCGGGCAACGACATCGAGCGGGCCACCGAACTGGCGCGCTCCATGGTGTGCGAGTACGGCATGAGCCGGCTGGGACCGCTCACTTTCGGCAAGAAGGAAGAGCAGATCTTTTTGGGCCGCGAGATCGCGCAGCACCGCGACTTCAGCGAAGAGACGGCGCGGCAAATTGATCTCGAAGTCCGCCGCCTGATCGACGAAGCGTACCAGTCGGCGCACACGATTCTCGAAGCGAACCAGGACGCCATGCACCGCAT
>JBAWFY010000690.1:0-2509 GCA_049592335.1 Occallatibacter sp. | reverse complement strand
CTTTGGGCCAGATCGAATTCTCGACATCTGCCGCAATGGCCTTGGCATTGGCGCCGAACCAATCCCAGAACTGCTTGACCGGATTTTCGACGCCATTTGTCATGCAAGCCTACTTTATTACAGCGTGCGGCCAACCGCCTGCGCAATCACCCGCAACTCCGCGACCAGCTTTTCAAACTGATCGAGAAAGAGCGTTTGCGCCGCGTCGGAAACAGCCTTATCGGCGTTGGGATGAATCTCCACAAGGATCGCATCCGTGCCTGCTGCCACGGCCGCCTTAGCCATCGCGGGAACCATGTCGCGCCGGCCCGTGCCGTGCGAGGGATCGGCGACCACGGGCAAATGCGAGAGCTTCTTCAGCACCGGAATGGCCGCGATGTCCATGGTGTTGCGCGTAGCGGTCTCGTAGGTGCGGATGCCGCGCTCGCAGAGAATCACCTCGTAATTCCCGCCCGACAGGATGTACTCGCTCGAAAGCAGCAGCTCCTCAACCGTAGCCGCAATGCCCCGCTTGAGCAGGATCGGCTTGCGCACCTGGCCGAGTTCGCGCAGCAGGTTGAAGTTCTGCATGTTGCGCGCACCCACCTGGAAGCAATCCACCAGCGGCAGCATGGGCTCGATCTGCGCAATCTCCATCACCTCGCTCACTACGCAAAGTCCGTTCGCCTCGGCCGCTTCGCGCATCAGTTCGAGACCGGGAATGCCCATCCCCTGAAATGAATACGGCGAGCTGCGTGGCTTGAACGCGCCGCCGCGCAGGAATCCTCCATCCGCGGCCTTTACGGCTGCGGCAGTCGCGAAAATCTGTTCGCGGTTTTCGATAGCGCACGGTCCGGCAATGACGGCCACCTTCTGCCCGCCGATCTGGGCGCCGTTGCGGAACTCGACCACCGTGCCCTCCGGCCTCCACGCGCGACCGGCCAGCTTGTAGGGAACGCTGATGCGGTGTACGTGCAGCACGCCAGGCAGCATTTCAAACTTCGTAAGATCGAGCGCGGCCGTCGGCCCCACACCAGCCAGAATGGTCTGGGATTCGCCCGTGGTGCGATGCACGTCCACGCCGGCTTCTCCCATGGCGCTGATCACGGCATCGATCTGTTCTTCGGTAGCACCAACCTGCATTGCGACAATCATGATTTCTTCCCTGTCTCGGGTGCGCTTTCACCCGCGGCTGGGCCCGGCGCTCCGCCTTCTTGTGCGGCGGACTGGGCATGCCTCTGGCTGGCCAGCTCGTTGCGCTGCAATGCCCGCATCACGTCAATGATACGCTCGTAGATATGCGTCAGCTCGATGTCGGGCAGCGGACCTTTGTTGGCCGCGCGCACGTTCGCGTAAACGATTCGTTCGCGATCCGGCTCGTACACCGGAAGGGAAGTGGACGCTTTCATGCGGCCGATCGTCTGGGCGGCGCGCGCCCGCTCACTGAGCAGTGCCACCAGTTGGCGGTCCAGCTCGTCGATACGGATTCGCAATTCTTCGATGGTCATTGCATCCTCAAAAAGATGGCTTTCAGTTCTCAGCCGTCAGCTTTCAGCTCAAACCCGCCGAACCAAGACACTACGGCCCGTTCACGCGACGGACAAACTGATCACTAATAGCTGAAAGCTGACGGCTGATCTCGCTACCGGGCCAGCGCCGCATGTGGCAGGCGCAGGCCCTTGATAAATCGAGCGACTGCGTCGGGCGCACTTTCCGGACCAGCGGTCGTGGAAGCGTAGTCAATCAGCTCGACAATCGCGCTGCCAATCGCCGCGGCATCCGCGAACTCCGCCACTTGTGCGACGTGTTCCGCATTGCTGATGCCGAACCCCACGGCTACCGGCAGCTGGCTCCATCGGCGGATGCGCGCAACCAGCGCCGCAGCATCCGCGGTCATGCTCTCCTGCTTACCGGTGATGCCGGTGCGCGAGATGGCGTAAATAAAACCCCTGCTTTTGGCGGCGATCGCCTCAAGCCTCACGTCGGGACTGGTGGGCGCGGCGAGAAAAATCGGCGCAAGGTCCACGCGATTCATCTCCGCCAAATACTCGCCCGCCTCTTCCACGATCATGTCGATGGCCAGCACGCCATCCACGCCCGCAGCCTTCGCGTCGTCGGCGAATTTAGCGAGACCGTAACGCAAAATCGGATTCAGATAGCTGAAGATCACGAGACCTGCCTGCGGACGCGCGGCGCGAATCTCGCGCGCAAGACCCAGCACGTCTTTGAGCTTTATTCCGCCGCGTTCCGATCCATGCGCCAGCGCACGCTCCATGGCGCGCTGGATAACGGGCCCGTCGCCCAGCGGATCAGAGAACGGCACACCGAGTTCGATCACATCTGCGCCCGCGTCAATGGCCGCAAGCATAATCTCGCGCGTCGCGACGAGAGACGGATCTCCCGCGGTCAAATAAATCACCAGCCCCGGCTTGCGATCGAAACGAATCGGCATGAAATGCTCTTGAATTCCTATAGCTTCAATTCGCGCGCAAGAATCCCCATGTCCTTGTCGCCGCGGCCTGAAAGATTC
>JBAWFY010000689.1:0-3732 GCA_049592335.1 Occallatibacter sp. | reverse complement strand
GGCGCGCGCTTCATCACCATCACCGCCTATCAGCTTCCCGGAACAGAAGGCTTTCGTCTCGAATACCACTGGGACCTCGAAGGCCGTTTGCTCGGCTTGCCGTTCACCATCGCCGGCAGTGCAACCGACAGCATCTTCGATCTCTCGGAAGCCGCCGACTGGATCGAGCGCGAGATTCACGAAGAGTACTCCTTCGATTTCACCGGACGCGAACTTGAGCCGCTACTGCTGCGCCAGGGCGACGAATCAGGCGTCAACCTGCGCGAAGAGGCAAAGCCTAAACCTGCACCCACTGCCCAGCCGCCAAAACAGGAGGTCGCGCAATGAGCTACAGAATCCCCATGGGCCCGTACCACCCCGGTCTTGAAGAGCCCTACAAGCTCGACATGATCTGCGAAGGCGAAACGGTGGTGGACGCCGAACTGCACATCGGCTTCAACTTCCGCGGCATCGAGCATCTGGCCGAGACGCGCAACTACTATCAGGTGATCGCGCTGATGGAGCGTGTCTGCGGCATCTGCTCGTTCATCCACACGCTCACCCTCTGCCAGGCGATGGAAAAACTGGCCGGCCTCGAAGCTCCGCCGCGCGCCAAATATATCCGCGTGGTCATGGCCGAACTCGAACGCCTGCACTCGCACGTCTTGTGGGCCGGCATCGCCGCCAAGCTCATGGGCTTCAAAACCATGTTCATGACCTGCTTTGCGCTGCGTGAAAAAGTCATGGACGTGCTGCAGGAGATCTCCGGCAATCGCGTGAACTATTCGATGAACCGCGTGGGCGGCGTGAATCGCGACATCGCAGACCCGCTTGCGCTTATTCCGCTCATCGACGAACTGGAGCGCGAGATGGTCAAGACCGTCATTCCCATCTTCACTTCAAGTTCTACCGCCATCTCGCGCTGCGCGGGCGTGGGTGTGCTCACGCAGCAAAAAGCCATTTCCCTCGCCGTGGTCGGCCCTATGGCCCGCGCCTCGGGCATCGACCAGGACCTGCGTCGCGACGCGCCCTATGCAGCCTATGCGGAGATGAAGTTCGACGTCCCCGTCCAGCCGGCGGGCGACGTCAAGGCCCGTCTTCTGGTTCGCGCCCTGGAAATTCTTGAAAGCTGTAAGATCCTGCGCCAGGCGCTCACCACCATGCCGCCCGGCGAGATCTTCGTAGGCGGCGACAAGTTCGCGTTCGTTACCGGTACGGCCACCAGCCGTGTGGAAGCCCCGCGCGGTGAAGTCATGTACTCGGTGAGCTGGAAAGAAGGCTCGCGCAATCCGGCTCGCGTCCACGTGCGCACGCCCACCTATGCGAATATGCCCGCGGTGCGCTGGATGGTGCGCGGCGCGCGCCTCGCCGATACGCCGCTCATCCAGGCATCGATCGACCCGTGCTACTCGTGCACGGACAGGTAGGAAAGTCAGCGAGCCCCCTAACTTGCTGGCTCTCTACTTGCTGCTCTGCTCGCTCACGTTATGGCTCTGGGCGATGCGTTCGAGAATCTGCAGGTGGTCGGCCAATACCGGATCATCCATTTTCGCCAATCGCTGCACATTTGGATCCTGCGACCTTTCCTCGTCCTGGAAATCCTTCAGGTCGGACTTCTGGTCCCTCAACATGGCGCGGAGGAACGCGGCATCGAAGTCGGGCCCGGTCAGCATCTGCATCTTTTGAATCTCCTCGCGGTCTTTCTTTGAAGGCTCCCTGGGCTGGCTCACTCCGAGCTTCTTGGCCAGAGGCATGATCTGATTGGTCAACTGCTGGTGCATCTGCGCCATCTTCTCCCCGAACTGCTTCACGTCCTCGCTTGAAGACTTTTGCGCCGCGAGCTGGCCCATCTGTTCCTGGGCCACGTTGTCTTCGAGGGTAGTGCGCAGGAACGACTGGTCGGCGAAGGTCTGCGGGTTTGCGGTATTGGGTGTGTAATCGTCCGGCATCGATCCCGCACCCGACGCCGCGGTCGAGCCGGCCGCTCCCGGCTGCTGGCCCATCTGATCGGGTTGGCTCTGCCCTTGCTGGCTTTCGCTGCCCGGCGCCTGAGCCAGCGCCACTGCGCACGCCGCCGCCCACACCAATGCCGCGCCGGCCATCAGGAAAACATCTTTCCTTGCATAGAGCGATTTCATTTGTTTTCTCCCTTCCCCTTCGGAAAAGTGGGGACAAACTCCGATTCAGGCTTCTGCGCCAATGTGCTTCAGGGGGAATTCGATGCGGCGCTTCGCCGAGCCGGTTGCCGTAGCCCGTCAGCCGCGGCTTTCACCGCATCAAAAGATTTGCGGGCAACGCGTTGTGTTAGGCGCAAAGCGGCCTTCGGGCCGGCTCTGCGAACTTCCGATACGCTGTTTACTACCGCTTTGTTCTCAGTTTTTTATGCTGCAGCCCGCCCGGATGCTCTACTCTGGCCTTGGAAGGGTCATGTCGCGCTATTTTGTCCGAATACGGGAAGCTCTTTATTCCGCCTTCGCCCACGACGTCGTAAACACGGCCAAGGCCGCGGCCTATTCCGGCATGTTGATGTTCTTCCCCGCCCTGCTGGTGCTGACGACTCTTGTGGCCAAAGTGGAGGAAGGTTCGCTCCTCACCGGCGAGTCGCGCGCCGTCCTCGAGCAGTTCCTGCCGCCGGACACTCTGGATATCGTGCAGGACTCGATCCTCACGCATCGTTTTCACTCAGGCACAGTGCTTTTCTCTGCCGCCTGCCTCAGCCTGTTTGCCGGACTCGGCGTCATGCTCTCGCTCATGGAGGGCTTTCGCCGCGCCTACAGGCTTCCGCCGGAGAGCTGGACCTTCTGGGGCCGCCGCATCCGCGGTCTGATGCTGGTCTTCATCGTGCTCGCTCCGCTGGCGGCGGCTTCGCTGCTGATCGTCTTCGGCCATCAGATCGAACGATGGATGATCGCCAATGCAGGCCACGATTTGCGTCACGTTGTTGTCATCTCCTGGCGGGTCGCGCGATGGGGGGTGAGCTTGGCCGCCATCGTCGCGGTACTCTCCGAGCTTTATCACTTCGGCACGCGCCGCACGGAGCATTGGCTGCTGGTGATGCCGGGCGCCGTCGCCGGAACCCTCCTCTGGTTTCCGGCCACCCTGGCCTACGGCTGGTATGTCACCAGCGTCGCCAATTACAGTCGTATCTACGGCTCTTTTGCCGCCGGTATCGCCACCCTGGTTTGGCTCTACATCACTGCGTTCAGCATTCTGCTTGGCGCCGAACTGAATGGCGTTCTCTATTGGGAGCGCCAGGTGCAGCTCGCGGGCGAAAAATCTTCGCCCGAGCTTGCGCGAGTCTCTCGGTAGGCCTGCCCCGCTCTCGTTCCGCGCGGAGCGCCTGTCGGCATCCGGAACCCAATCGCCTGCGTCACTTCCTGCCTTCCATTCGTTTCACCCTTCTTCCATTTACAATGGAGTCAGCAGCACTCCTCAACCCCACATTTACGCTCAAAAATTTTGTTCGACTGAGCCCAAATTGCCACCGGAGCAATGATTTGATGACCTTTGCCGACCTCAATCTGACCGAGACTCCATCGCAGCGCCGCGCCAAGATCGTCGCCACGCTCGGCCCTGCCTCCAACACCGAGCCCGTAATCCGCGAAATGATCCGCGCCGGCGTCGATGTCGTCCGGCTCAATTTTTCCCACAGCACGCATGAACGCAAAGCCGCCGTCATCCAGAAGATCCGCAAAGTGAGCAAGGAAGAACGCAAGCCCTTGTGTCTTCTTGCCGATCTGCAGGGGCCCAAAA
>JBAWFY010000688.1:0-6172 GCA_049592335.1 Occallatibacter sp. | reverse complement strand
CAGGAATGGCTGTTCACTTCCGCCGGCAGCGGCTACTACGAGGTCACCACTTATAACTCCAGCACTGCTGCCTGGAACGTCATCGGGAACGGCACTTCTGCGGGAACGGGCATCCAGCTCTATACCTATGGTGCGGCAAGCAACGAACAGTTCGAGCCGGAGCTGCAATCGAACGGGTACTACGAGCTCATCGGTCGCCAAAGCGGTCTTTGCCTCAACTTCCCGTCAACCTCCAACGGCCAGCAGTTGCAGATCAACACCTGCAACGGGTCGAGCAGCGAGATGTTCAAGCTCAACGAACTGTAATTCACGTGCGTATTCACGCTGCCGCCTTCGGCGACCTCTCTTTGGGTTGGCGAAGGCGGCAGCGGAACATGTGCCGTCAAGCTGATCCCCGCATCATTTACGCACAACCGACGTGTGCGGAAGGCCAACAAGGTATAAGGAGTCCGATATGAAGTCTCTCAGGAATCTCGCGGCTGCGCTATGCGGCCTGGTCGCGATCGGTAGTTCCGCCGCTATCGCCCAAACCATTGCCACATCCTATTCATGGACGTCTACAGGGCCAATCATCAGCGCCAAGTCCGACTCCACCCATAACATGATCGCGGTCAAGGATCCATCGGCCGTCTACTACAACGGCCAGTGGATCGTCTACGCCTCCGACGTGAGCAGCGCCGGCAACTACAACATGGAATACCTGAACATCGGGTCCAGTTGGAGCAATGCCTCCGCCGCAACCCCCTACTTCATGGACGACACGCCCGGCTTCAGCGGCTATCACACGGCGCCGCAAGTCTTTTACTTTGCCCCTCAGAACAAGTGGTATCTGATCTTCCAGAGCGGCCAGCCGCAGTACTCCACCAACAGTGATCCCACTAAGCCGCAGAACTGGACGACTCCGCAGAATTTCTATGCTTCGCAACCCGCGTCGGTGAGCAATTGGATCGATTTCTGGGTCATCTGCGATTCAGCGAATTGCTATCTGTTCTTCGCCGGCGACAATGGAAACTTTTATCGCGCCTCGACGCCCATCGGGAATTTCCCCAATGGCTTCAATACGCCGGTGATCGTGGCTTCGAGCAGCGAGTTCAACATGTTCGAGGCCGACAACGTCTACAGCGTCGAGGGAACCGGCGAGTACCTGGCCAACATCGAGTGCATCGGAAGCAACGGGCAACGTTACTTCAGAGCTTTGTGGGCCAGCAGCCTCGGCGGCACCTGGCAGTCGCTGGGCAATACGGATAACTATGGGACGCCATTTCTGGGAATGGACAACGTTACGTTCAACAGCGGCGTGAGCAACTGGACCGAGTCTTTCAGCAGCGGCGGCTTGCTGATTGACGGCAATGACCAAACCGATTCGGTCAATCCCAGCAACCTTCAGTTTCTTTATCAGGGCGTCAATCCCGCAGATTCGGGCGGTAATTACAACACGATTCCCTGGCAACTCGGCCTTGCAACCTCCAAGGCCAACACAAGCGGCGGCGGAAGTGGGGGCGGTGGCGGCGGTGGCACCATATCCACGACGAACTATTACCAGATCGTAAATGAAGCCAGCGGTTCGTGCATCGACGATTCCGGCGCCGGGATCGCCAACGGAACGGTAGTCCAGCAATACGCTTGCAATTCTGGAAACCACAACCAGGAATGGCTGTTCACTTCCGCCGGCAGCGGCTACTACGAGGTGACAACCTATAACTCCAGCACCGCTTCCTGGAATGTCATCGGTCCAAGCAAGAATCCGGGAACGGGCATACAACTCTATTCGTACTACGGCGGACTGAACGAACAGTTCGAACCTCTGCTTCAATCCAACGGGTACTACGAGTTTGTTGACCACAACAGCGGTCTCTGCCTCAACTTCCCATCAACCTCTAACGGTCAGGAGTTGCAGATCAACAGCTGCAACGGCTCAAGCAGCGAGATGTTCAAGCTCAACGAACTGTAATCCAGGTGCAATTTGTTCTTGCTGCCGCCTTCGCAACCTCTCTTTGGATCGGCGAGGGCGGCAGCGGAACATGCGTCGCCAATTCTATCCCCCTTGAGTTTTGCTGCTTACGCATGAAGATCTAGGCCCGCCACGTTCTCCCGCTTACACTTGAAGAGGCAGTGCATCAGGAACGCCGACAGCGCGAAAGCGAGCAGGGTTGAAACAGCGGGGAACGAAAGAGCCGGAATCACAAAGCACGGGCCAGCAAGAATCCGGCGCGGGCGCACGCATCAGCCGGCGTGCCGCCGACCGCCTGCGCAGCGGCTATCTGTGGGTTTACGCCTCCGACATCCAGTCGCTCGCGCTCTCCGAGAGCGAAACAGAAGAGCCTCCGCCGTTGCTGCCGGTGGCCGACGATCGCGGAATCCTGCTGGGCACGGCGCTCTACAGCCCGTCGTCGCAGATCGCGTTGCGGCTGATTTCGCGCGATGCGCTCGACCACTCGGCATGGATGGAGCTGCTCGCCTCGCGTTTGCGCGCGGCCGTAGCGCGCCGCAAACCGCTGCTCGACGCCGCGAACGATGCCTGCCGTTTGTGCTTCAGCGAAGCGGACGAGCTGCCAGGGCTGGTCATCGACAAATACGGCGATCTAATTGTGGTGCAACGCCTGGCCAAAGGCCTGCTCGCCGCAGGTGTGGGCGAAGTGTGTGTGCAGGTTTTGCGCGAGGAACTTGCGCCCGCGGCAATTTTCGAGCGGCCCGATCCGCGCATTCGCGAGCTTGAGAGTTTGCCCGCGCCGAGCGCCGATCCTTTGTGGGTTGCCGATCCTGCGCGTGCTGCAGCGGCTACGCTATTTCATTTGAATGGCCTCGTCTTTCACTACGACGCCAACGCGGGCCAGAAGACCGGCGCGTTTCTCGATCAGCGCGCCAACTACCTGGCTGCGCGGGAGTGGGCGCAGCGCCTGGGCGCTGTTAGCCGTGCGCTTGACGTCTGCTGCTACCAGGGAGGTTTCGCGCTTCATCTCGCTCAGGTGTGCCGGCGCGTTACGGGCATCGACGCGTCGCGGGCTTCGCTCGAAGTGGCGGAGCACAATCTGGCTGCGAATGCCGCCCTTCTCCATGCCAAAGTCGAGTGGATCGAGGCAGACGCCTTCGCCATCCTGCGCGACTGGTCGCAAGCGGGCGAGCGATTCGATGCCATCGTTCTCGATCCGCCGGCCTTTGCCAAATCGAAGCGTGCCGTCGAAGGCGCGCTGCGCGGTTATAAGGAATTGAATCTTCGCGCCCTGAAAATGCTGAACGCGGGCGGACTGCTGGTCACCTGCTCTTGCTCGCATCATGTGAGCTGGGCCGATCTCGAAGGCGCCGTAACCGCGGCTGCCGCCGATGCCCAGCGGCGCGTGCGCCTGCTCGAACGCCGCGGCGCCGCTCCCGATCATCCGGTCATCCTCAACTTGCCGGAAACCGAGTATCTGAAGTGCCTGGTGCTCGAAGTGGAGTGAGGCGGAGGCCAGCCCCGGTACGAAAATCTTACGCTAAGTGCAGCGCAGTCGTGCTTTTGCGGCGAGGGACGAAGTGATCGGCCCGGGAAACGATGCCGAGCGTCTCGCGGCTGAGGATCTTGCGGATCTGGCCGCGGGCGTGATCGGCCCAGGGGCCGCGATTGTCGAGCTTAATGTAAGCACGCCAGTGGCGAAGGGCCTGACGGTCCCGTCCTACGCGCTCGCAGGCCAGGGCCAAGTTATAGTGTGCATCGGCGTAGCGCGGCGAGAGCGTGACCGCCTTGCGATAGGCGGCAATCGATTCGTCCAGTCGCTCCAGCTCGTCGAGCACGTTGCCTAGATCGAAGTACGCGAGCACATAGTTTGGATCGGATACCGTGGCGCGGCGGTAAAACTCTTCGGCGCGGCCGTACTGGCGCAAGTGAAAGTAAATGGTGCCCAGATTAATGGCGGCGGCGGCGTAGCCGGGATCGAGCGTAAGAATCTCTTCGTAGAGCGCGATCGCGCCTTGCTTGTCTGCGCACTCTTCGGCGCGGACCGCGGCTAGAAATCGCTCCTGAATGAGACGCGGCCCAGCCGGCGCGGGCAGGCGCAGAGGCTGCGGCTGGGGCGCGGCCGTCACGGAATCATCCTGGCCCCCACGTTCGAAATCGAAGAGCAATTGGCCACGGACAGGGTCGACCATGGCGCCGCAATGCCGGAAAGCGAGCCGCGTCCCGGTGCGCACCACACGGGTTTCCATGAGCGGATTGGCCATGCCGGAGACAGCCTTCATGGCAAGGATCGACTCGCGAATGGAGGCCGCGGGGACGGATTCGGCGCGCAGAGCGCAGAGAATGCGCAGCTGCGCGAGATCCTGAAACGTGTACATTTCCTGTGGGGGAATCAGCCCGGCTCGTTCCCAGGCCTGCAATTGGCGCGATCCGATTTCGAAGATGCGCAAAACGTCTTCTCGGCGATAAGTGCTCACTCGTGTGCTCCCCCAGGTAGTGAGGCAGTTTCGGGGTGCGATCTGATTCTGCATCGCGCCCCTTCCCGCCAACGTTTACGAACAGTCACGCAGGAAGCGCTCTTGCTCCCGATTATGCCAAGATTGAGCCGGTTCGGGGCGTGGATAAAAGGGACGGAACCCTGAGAGACAACAAAAAGCCGTGGATAAAACGCTCCGATTCGAACGGAATTGGAGGCTGGGCCGGCTACCAAGTCGTAAGATTGTGAAATTTACCGGGAAAAGCCGACTCCTCGATCCCATGCTGACCCCGCATTAGAAATCACTTTCGGAATCCCATTTGGGGCTATAATTCGCAATTGGAACCGGACCATAGCAGTGCACCCGAGGGATTCGCGATGGCAAAAGAGCGCAAGTCACCGCAGGAGAAGAAGCAACTCGAATATACCCGAGATCACTTGTACTCAGGCGGAGAGAGTGCCCACGGATTTCGTAAGACCTGGCCGCTCAAGAAAGCTCTTGCCAATCGAGAATTTAGACAGAAGAGCGGGCAGTTGCTCCGCCAAGTCAAACCAGAAATGACCATCGAGGATGCTGAGGGCGTCACTTCCGAAGTGACTGCGACCCGTGTCGAGAAGTCGGTCAGCCGCAGGCGACTCGTGAAGTGGGGGCCGACCTCCGTTGGTGACGCTGTGAAATTCAAGCGAGAGAGGCGAGCCGAGACCGCTGGCCGAAGAGTTAAAAAGCAAAGAAAGAGCGGCGATCTGGTCGCAGAGTCCTTACAAACACTCAACTCTCTCGAAGGCAATCGTCTCAAGGATGTCGCTCGGCGCGCCTTTCAGCTCATCAGCAGACACGGTCATGAGAGTTTCGCCCTCTCACAGTCCCTAGACCCCACTGACCGCGCGATCTATGTTTTTTCTGAAGTATGCCGCGATCACCGCTGTTTATGCGGGAATGCAGATTTCATTGACAGCATTCGCAGAAATGCGGAGTTATGCCGTCAGTTTCGTACCTGGGTAAAGAAATACAACGGCGTGATCAGGAAGGATTTGTTGAAGGAACAGAGAAAGCTCAACGAGAAGATAGCAATAAAGAGGAAAGTGAATTCCATGCTTCGAAAGCGTCGAGGATCGGCTTCCGAGTAAACGCAAAAAGCCCTGCCTTTCGGCAGGGCTTTTTGCTGAATTAATGCCGGCGATCACCTAATCTCCCACACAGTCACCCGTGCAGTACCATCGGCCCAGCGAGGCTTAACTTCCGTGTTCGGGATGGGAACGGGTGATCCCTCGCAGTATGGTCACCGGCAAATCGAGGCGCTTTCAAGGCGCAAGGAGCGTAGCTCCGAGAGCCTTGAGCCGAGATCCTGAGCGTAGTCGAAGGATCTGCGGTTCGCCTTGAATGCTTGGATGGCGCTTGGCGGGATGGTTGTCCCGCAGCTCGCCGCAACATCTGAGCATCCCGGATTGTTCCGCCCGGGCCTCGTCAGGAATGCGGCATGCAAACTGGCGCCAACAAGGTAAAAAACGAAATAGATTGGGTGACAATTTTCAAATACAAGGCTTAGTTAGAAGAGCATCCGCGATTGTTACTGCGCGGAGTTAATTCTATGGTTAAGCCAAACGGGCGATTAGTACTGGTAAGCTACGCGCATCACTACGCTTCCACCTCCAGCCTATCAACCAGATGGTCTTTCTGGGCCCTTCAGGGAGATCTCATCTTGGGGCGTGCTTCCCGCTTATATGCATTCAGCGGTTATCACAACCGAACTTCGCTACCCAGCCGT
>JBAWFY010000687.1:0-1780 GCA_049592335.1 Occallatibacter sp. | reverse complement strand
ATCTTATCCTTGGGCTTGGCTTCGGCAAGGAAATCGTCCACACCCGCTTCGCGCGCAATCACGGCCGCGGTCAACGGATTATCGCCCGTGATCATGATGCTGCTAATGCCCATGGCACGCAGGCGGGCAAGACGTTCTTTCAATCCGCCCTTCACGATGTCCTTGAGATAAATCACGCCAAGGGCTGTCGAGTTTTCAGCAACGACCAGCGGCGTTCCACCCATGCGAGCGATCTCTTCTACGCTGTCGCGGACCTTCTGCGGCAGCATCGAACCCTGCTCTTCGAGGAAACGTGAGATGGCATCGACGGAGCCCTTGCGAATACGCGTGCCCGAAAGATTCACGCCGCTCATGCGCGTTTGCGCGGTGAAAGGCACAAACTCCGCGTGAATGCCGCTCAGGTCGCGCCCGCGCAGGTTGTATTTCTCCTTGGCCAGCACCACGATCGATCGGCCTTCGGGAGTTTCATCGGAGAGCGATGCCAGCTGCGCCGCGTTGGCCAGCCGCTCCTGGCTCACGTCGGGCGCGGGAATGAACTCCGTGGCCTGGCGATTGCCGAGGGTGATGGTTCCCGTCTTGTCGAGCAGCAGCGTGTTCACGTCGCCGGCGGCTTCGACGGCGCGACCGCTCATGGCCAGCACGTTGTACTGCACGAGGCGGTCCATGCCGGCGATACCGATGGCGGAAAGCAACCCGCCGATGGTGGTCGGAATCAGGCAGACCAGCAGCGAAACCAGAACGAACACCGTCTGCGGCGCGCTCGCGTAGATGGCGAAGGGCTGCAGAGTAACCACCGCCAGCAGAAAGATGATCGTAAGACCGGAAAGCAGAATGCTGAGCGCGATCTCGTTGGGCGTCTTCTGCCGCGTCGCGCCTTCGACCAGCGCGATCATGCGATCAAGGAAAGTTTCGCCGGGATTCGAGGTGATCTTCACCTTGATCCAGTCCGAGAGCACCTTGGTGCCACCCGTCACGGCCGACCTATCGCCGCCGGCTTCGCGAATCACGGGCGCCGACTCGCCGGTAATCGCCGACTCGTCGACCGACGCCACGCCTTCGATGACTTCGCCGTCGCCGGCGATGTAGTGACCGGCCTCAACATATATCTTGTCGCCGGCGCGAAGAGCGCCGCTCACTATTTCTTCAAAGCTGCCGTCAGCCTTGTAGCGCTTGGCAATGGTTTCGCCCTTGGCCTTGCGCAGCGTGTCGGCCTGTGCCTTGCCCCGGCCTTCAGCCATAGCTTCGGCGAAGTTGGCAAACAGCACCGTGAACCACAGCCAAAGCGTGATCTGAAGATTGAAGGCGAAGCTCTCGGGATGATGACGGTAGTTTTCGACGAGCAGCAACGACGTGAGCACGCTGCCCACTTCCACCACGAACATCACCGGGTTCTTGACCATGCCGCGCGGATCGAGCTTGCGAAAACTCTCCACGATGGCGGGACCAATGATCTTTGTATCCCAAATGCTGATTTTCTCTGCCATATTCCGTTTTGCCTCGTCCTGATGCGATATCGCTTCGGGGTTAGAACAACGTTGCAGGGTGCGCGTGCAGCAGCAGGTGTTCGAGAATCGGTCCCAGGCTCAGCGCCGGGAAAAACGTTAGCGCGCCCACTATCACCACCGTGCCGACAAGAAGCACGGCGAACAACGGCGTATTCACGGGGAAGGTGCCGGGCGACGGCGGAACGCTTTTTTTCTGGGCGAGATTGCCGGCCAGCGCCAGCGCGGGAATCATCATGAGGAGTCTACCGATGAGCATGTCCCAGCCCATCGCGATG
>JBAWFY010000686.1:0-2827 GCA_049592335.1 Occallatibacter sp. | reverse complement strand
CCACGAGGACGATCGGCGCCAGAAAATGCACGGCCGCATTGGCGCTGAAAGGAACGACATCTTCTTTGGTGAGCGATTTGATGCCGTCGGCGATGGGCTGGAAAAGACCATACGGGCCCACACGGTTGGGGCCGAGACGGTTCTGCATTCTGCCCAGTCCTTTGCGCTCAAAAACCGTAGTCAGCGCAAACAGCCCGGGAAAGACCGCAACAATCGCGATGACGCTCAGCACGACACCGGCAGCCGGACGCGCTGCCACCGGTAAAAAGCCGACTAGCCCGTCGCGAAGCAGAATGAAGATCTGGTCGAGATTCGTGAAGACGTGCGTGTTCGCCATCGGCTAGCTTTCTCCTCCGGCGGTTGGCTTCGGCGATGCGGGCGGCACAGACGGTGAGGGCGAGGCAGATGGTGCAGGCTTTGCAGCGGAAGCTTCGGCAGCCGCCTTGGCCTTGGCTTCGACTTTGGCCTTCTCTTCCGCCAGTCGCGCATCCACTTCCGTTGCTTCAGTGGGATGGATCGAATGATAGTACTCGTTCGATTTGGCGAGCTCCTTGCGGTCGTAGAGCAAGCCGCCAAAGCGGTCCTCGGTGGCAAGCTCGAACTGCGTGTCCATCTTGATCGCCTCGAACGGGCAAACTTCCACGCAGATCTGGCAACTCATGCAGACCGAAATATCGATATCGAAGCGGGTGGGATAAAACTGCGCTTTGCCCACGTAATCCGGCTTCTTGTCTTTGCTCTTGTCGATGTAGATGCACTTGGGCGGGCATTCTTTCTCGCAGATCTGGCAGGCCACGCAACGCAGGCCGGCCTGCCAATCCGCCCCGTCGTAGACGAGAAAGGGAAATACGCGTGCGTTTTCGGCCGTGGGAATCCGCTCTTCCGGATACTCCACCGTTGTCAGCCGCTCTTTGGAGACGTAACTGCCGAAGAAATTCTTCGCCGTCTCCGCCATTCCCTTTAGTATGCCTTCGCCCAGCAAGTGCGTTACTCCAAACAGTCGTTAGTGATTAAGTGATGAGTGGTTAGTTCTCCGTTATCGGCATTTCCTGCGGCATGCACTACATGGTGAAAGTGATCTGCTGCGCGTCGATAGTGGCTTCCATCTCTCCATCGGCCGCGCCCGTTGTAGTTTCGCGTCCAATGGCTGTCAGGCTCGTGACCGTGGCGTCGCTCAGAATCCACTCATATCCGCCTCCGCTCATGGCAGCGGGAGGCGCGTTGTTCTTGAGTTTGGACTTTTTTTCCTTTGAACTCGACGCCGTCCAATCATCCGTGGCCGTCACGCCTGCGCCGCCCTCAGTGTCGGTCAGCTTGCAGCTTCGCAGCTCTTCGTTGTCCTGGACCATCGACCAGAGTGTCTCGTAATCCTTGCCAGGTGCGAAGCGAATAGTCACGGCAAAGGCGCTGCGTTTGCCGGCTGCCGATCCCGTAGCCGCATCCTCCGCGCCGTTCAGCTTGATGGTGAATCCTGTCAGCGCCATGGTGATCGTTCCGCTTTTAGCCGCGTTGCATGTCAGCGTGTAACTTCCCGCAGCCTGCGCTCCGGGCGCTCCTGCCAACAATAATCCGAAGGCCCCAACTGCTCCTAACCATTTCACAGTTTTCATTTCGACCTCCTATGCCATTTCTGTTTTGCTTCAAGGCACAAATGCCATGATATAAAGCCGCATCGTTTACATTCAGATCGCCTGTCGAGAACATCTCCGCCCGCTGTTCCCCGCTGCCTGCGCCATCTGTCCACTTCTCCCAGAACAATGTCCACGCTGCCGAAGATGAGCACTACATCGGCAACGTTTTGGCCGAGACACATATCTTCGAGAATCGTCAAATTGATCAGGCTGGGCGGGCGCACGCGATAGCGATACGGATTTGGCCCGCCGTCACTGATGAGATAAAAACCCAGTTCGCCTTTGGGCGCTTCAATGCGGCCGTAGGCTTCGCCGGGCTTGGGACGAAAGCCGCGAATCTTCGCCTTCGCATCCATAATCGGCCCGGCGGGAACGTCTTTGAGCGCCTGTTCGAGAATGCGGATCGACTCGCGCATTTCTAAAACGCGCACCATGTAGCGGTCGTAGATGTCGCCATGATCGCCGAGCGGCACGCGGAATTTGAAGCGATCGTAGATGCCGTAACGGTCGACTTTGCGAATATCGTAATCGACACCCGAGGCGCGCAGCATGGGGCCGGAGACGCCAGCATTGACGGCGAGATCCGGTTTCAAAACGCCCACGCCCTGGCAGAGCGCCATGAGAATTTCGTTGGTCGAGAGCAGCGCATCGAACTCATCCACAAATGCGGGCAGGCCGGCGACGACTTTGCGCGTCGCGTCGAGCCAAGCCACAGAAACATCCACGCGACAGCCCCCGAAGCGCATGTAGTTGCACATCATGCGCGAGCCGGTGAGCGACTCGAAGAGATCCACAATTTTTTCCCGCTCGCGGAAGGCGTACATCAGCGGCGTGCCGCTGGCGCCCATTTCCTGAATCAAAAATCCTATCGAAGCGGCATGATTCTGCACGCGGGTCAGCTCAGCCAAAATCACGCGGATATACTGCGCGCGCTCAGGAACCTCCTGGCCGGCGAGCTTTTCCACCGCCAGCGCATAGGCCCAGTTATTGGTGAGCGAGCAGAAGTAGTCAAGTCGGTCGGTATAGGGCATCGACGCCAGATAGCTCGTGCCCTCGGCAATCTTCTCGTGATTGCGGTGGAGGTAACCGAAGACCGGCTTGAGGCGGATGACGCGCTCGCCGTCCAGCGCCACGTCCATGCGGAAGACGCCGTGCGTCGACGGATGATGCGGCCCCATGGCGACTTCGAGCAGTTC
>JBAWFY010000685.1:0-1551 GCA_049592335.1 Occallatibacter sp. | reverse complement strand
CAAGCTCGATCGTCCGGTGACCGAGGACGTGGGCCAGAGCACGTTGAACATCGGGCAGATAGCCGGCGGCCACGCGCCCAACGTGATCGCCGACAAGGCGGATGCGCAGGTGCTGGTGCGGCTGGTGGGGAACTCGGCCCCGGTGCGCAAGGCCCTCGTTGAAGCCGCCGCGGGCCTCGCGGAGGTCGACTTCACGCTCGAGATTCCCTTCGTGCGGTTGCGCGCCGTGGAAGGCCTACCCACCGTGATCGTCAAATTCACCACCGATATTCCGCAGCTCTCGAACTGGGGCGAGCCGCTTTTGCTCGGCCCAGGAAGCATTCACGTGGCGCATACGCCGAAGGAAAAAATCGCGAAGAGGGAACTGCTCGAAGCGGTTGACTTGTACGTGAAGGTGGCGAAGCAGCTACTCGGATAAACAGGTTGCGACTCACGATCTGCTTCGGCGGGGATTGTTCGCGTGCCTCATCCCTTCAGCGTCCGACGCTTTGGCCTGTAGGAACGCGAGCAAAACGTCCTGTGGACTTTCAATGCAGATCAGAGGTACAAGTAAGAGATGTTGAAACCACCTGCTTCCCGTGAGCCTTCGACTTTTCCCGTTCGTGTTCCGCTCCCACCCCCGGTCTATCGTCCGGCCGCCATCCAGCAGAAGAGCGTACGCCGTGAGGTGCTGAAAGTCTATAAGCCTTTCGAGAATCGGGTACAACTCTCTCCCGCACCAAAGCGGGTCATTGCTGCAACGGGAAGATCATCGGTGGTGCAGCTGTCCAAGGGAACACCTGTTCCGTTGGAAAAGCCAATGCGAACCTATCGCGGACACGGCGGCGAAGAAGTTTTGCTGATAGACAATGGACGCAACCGCATTTCCATCTATTCCGACAGCCGAGGACGAGAGGTCGCATACCTGACATACAGCGTGGAAATCGAAAAAGGAGTAAAGATATACGAATTCGGATACATCCACGTTCAGTCGATCATGCAGGGCACCAAGATGAGTTCCCTGCTTCTCTATCATCTGGCGCGGAAGGCCTTGTCGGACAATGCGCCGATTTTACGGGTGATCAAGCCCGACCCCGGATTAATGCATTACTGGCACCATATCGGATTCGATTTTCGGAAAGCCCGCCAGGAACAGGCGGATTTCTATAGTACAGATGTCTCGAATATCTCTGTGGTGGCGCAGGCAGAAGGTTCGTCGGGTAACGTTTTCAGGCTGAATGAGAGCATTGCTAGATCGCATTGGGATCTCTCTGGAACCATGCACGCATCCGAGCGCGAAGGCTACCTCTGGCACAAACGGGAGAAAGAACGGCTCAAGGCTTTCAATATGTACGATGGCAGAGTGACGCCGTTGCACGATTACTCTAGCTCGTATATCTCGTAATTCGCCTATCGCAAAACCACATAGATCTCCCAAAGCGCGCGGTCGAGAGTCAAAAGTTGAACTTCATCGCTGCCTGCAGAATCCGTGGCGGCGCCGCACCGATTACTTCGCCGAATGTGGAGCTGCCATAGTTGCCGTCCACTGCGGACGGTCCATTGAATTGCGTG
>JBAWFY010000684.1:0-3463 GCA_049592335.1 Occallatibacter sp. | reverse complement strand
ACGCGTCATCTATATAGGAACCTTCAGCAAAGTTCTCTTTCCTTCCGTGCGCGTCGGCTATTTAGTCGTTCCTCCCGATCTCGTAGACACTTTTCGATCGGTCCGGATCGCAACCGATATCTTTCCTCCGTACCTTGTCCAGGAAGTGCTCACCGATTTTCTGACCTCAGGTCAGTTCGCGAGGCACATACGCCGGATGCGCACACTCTATAAATCCCGGTATTTCGCGCTTGTCGATAGCTTGCGCGCGGAGTTTGGCGATTCTCTTGAGATTCACGGCGCCGAAGCGGGAATGCATCTCTCCGTGATCCTGCCTGATTCCTACAGTGACCGTGCAGTTGCCGCGCGAGCCGCCGCAGAGAATCTGTGGCTTTGGCCGATCTCGCATTGCTGGTCGGGCAACCAGCTACGCCAAGGTCTGATCCTGGGATTCGGCAATACCGATTCGGAAAAAATGCTGCCCGCTGTCCAGCATCTCCGCAGGATTCTTGCGCTCTGATCTTTGTAGGTGGCGTTACGGTCGCGTGACTGTTTGCTCGGCAATCCCCAACACATGTCCCGTGTGCTTATCCACCGCGAAGACAACAATCCGCAACGGCCCCTTTGCATCTTTATCTTCTCCCGGCAACTTGAGCGTCTGCGCGCCTTCAGCCGAGGCGTTGATCTCCCTCAGCACTCGCACCACAGCTACGTTCCGCAAGGTCTTCCCCGCATTCTCGCCGGTCTTCACCTGACTTTGAGTCTCATCCTCCGCCAACACGGCGAGCAGTTGCTGACTGGTTTTGCCGGCAGCGAGGTCTTCGTGATGAATCGTGAAACTTACTGCGTTGCCGGTCCATGCCGCGTGGTCAATGCTCAACTTTTCTTTCGCGGTATCCGCTGCGTTCGAGACGGCCTGCACCAGCTTGCGTTCGTCGGTTCCCAGCACCTGCACTGTGCCATCTACGATCGCCTGCGGTGTATACACCTGGCTCAATCCGAATTTGTCGTCATACCATTTCTGCCTGTCCGTGACTTCATCGAGTGAGTACGGATCTCGCCAGCCCTCGTGGTCCCAGTAAGTCACATGTTCGCTTAACACAATCACGCGCGCGTTCGCGATGGGCTGCGTTCGGTCCAAATCGGCCAGCAGCGCATCTGCGGGCGGGCAACTGGAGCAGCCCTCGGAAGTAAATAGCTCCACCAGCACCGGCTGCCGTGCATCGTTCCTTGCGTCCATTGCGGCGGCCCTTTGCCGCGTAAGCCATACGGGGGCTGCGATCACCATCGATGTGCCGAGCACGGCGCCGAGCCACCATGCCAATCCACGCTGTCGCATTTTCAGACCTCCTTTCGTTGAGGATCAGGCTCGATCGTTCAATGCCTCTACTCCTGCCGCAACTCCGACGACAGAAGGATTCAGGCTGGCCTTGAATCGTTGCGGCTCTCGAAGCGCATCGGCTACGACCCATGCGGCCGCGCCGATTGCGGTGCCGATTGCATTCCCAGCCCATGCAAAATGCGAGTGCGGCGCTTCGATGAGCTTTGGTATCCACACCAGAATCTCGAAGCCCATGATCTCCGCGGTGAGCAAAGCGGCTGCAACACCAGACTTGATACCGGAGAGAATGGAAGCCGCAGCCATGAAAAAGAAAACAGCTGTGGCGACGGACCAGAACATCTGTCCGGGAGGAATCCATTTGGGTACCCACGTGGCCACAGCGGCGAAGTTATTAGCATGGACAATTCCGAAGGAGAGCGCGCAGAGGCCGAAGGCGCGGCTAATGAAGCCAACTCTTCCGGCCCAGAATGAGTCAGGTGGGGCGAGCGATGCGAATGCGACTAAGCCGCCAATCACCAGAGAAAGTTCCTCGAAGAGGTTGCCCCATCCGTCATATACCAATGGAGCTTGGACGATCTGAGCCACCCATAAGAGAGTGAATATCGCATAGAGGATCGTCAACAGAAGGGCGCCGATGCGCGCCGTCCGGCGCCACAGGATCGCGATGCCTGCGGCAATTTCGTAGACGGCGGTGAGATATGCGAGCGGCTCCCGAAAGGGAGCGTTGGGTTGAACGCGCTGCCAGTTGGTGGCAAAATCGCCCGAGACGAGGCCGACCACGCCAAGCACAATTGCAGCCGCGCCGTATGCGCTCAGCCCGATTCGGGGGAAAGGCTTGCGAAATACCATCTGCAGATTACGCCCGTTTCTCATACCTCCTCTCAGGATCGTTACCAGCAGCGCCGGTTGTCCATAGCCACCTTGATCCGGGCTGACATGACCTCGTGCTCCGATTCACAGGCTTGATTGGCTGAACGGGGCACGCGCCTTTGAAGCATGGCATAGCAGTCGGGGCGCGCACGCCTTCAGACTCCGGGGCCACCTCTTCTCACCGGTGCTGTCGCTACGGACCCTGGTGGGCCAGCGAAATCCGTGTTCTCTGCCCTTGCAAAGGACTGAACCTGCTTCGAGCGCATATGCCCGGAACCCTCCGCTTGAATCCGGCGTACTAAGGGACGACAATGGCACGTCTAAAGATTCCACCCGCAAACATCCTCTAACTGAAGAAATAGAAAGGAAAACGGGCTCTGCGCATCCATGCGGCATCATGGTCCTTGCAGGTAAATTGAATGGGTGATCTCCGAGAGGATGGGGTATGCATTTAATTCTGGCGGGCATGGGATGGCATCTGGTCGGCGCATTTTGCGCCGCATCCTTCTACGCCCCCATTGAAAAAGTGAAGAAATGGTCGTGGGAGACCACCTGGGCCGTCGCCGGGTTCTTTTCCTGGATTCTGCTTCCCATCGGCATCAGTCTTTTTCTTCTGCCGGATTTCCGCGCCTTTTATGCATCCCTCAGCGTCGCGTTGATTCTCAAGGTCGCGCTCTTCGGCGCCATGTGGGGCGTCGGCAACGTGAGTTATGGCCTCACCATGCGCCACCTCGGCATGTCGATCGGCATTGGCGTAGCCATCGGCGTCACGCTGGTGGTAGGCACTCTCGCCCCTCCACTCCTGCACGGACAATTTGTCGCGATCTTTGCCAGCCGCGGCGGACTCTGGGCAGTCTCAGGCGTGGTGGTTGCGCTCCTCGGCGTGGCAATCGTCTCGTATGCAGGCCACCAGAAGGAGATTCAGCTCAAAGGCGGGCAGCGGGAGTTCAATCTCAAGCTCGGCCTGCTGCTCGCTCTTTTGTGCGGCATCTTTTCTTCCGGCATGTCCTTTGCCATCGACGCGGCCGAGCCAATTGCAGCGGCTGCCATCGATCTTGGCGTCAATCCACTCTATTCCGCATTGCCTTCCTACGTCGTCATCATGGGCGGCGGCGGCATCGTGAATTTTGTCTACTGCTTCCTGCGCCTCGGCTTCATGCGCGATCTCTCACTTGGTGCCGATCTCGCGCAACCCGGCGCAACCCTCCTGAAGAACAGCAGCATGGCCGCCGCAGGCGGAATCATGTGGTACCTGCAGTTCTTCTTTTATGC
>JBAWFY010000683.1:0-3318 GCA_049592335.1 Occallatibacter sp. | reverse complement strand
AAACTGCTCGTGGATTACCTTCAGCGTTTGTTGCCATGCGCAGAAATTGGCATGAATCGCTCCGTAAACTGTTAATTGATCGAGAGCGTTAGTAATTCCCGGATTCGACCCAGCCAGCATTGCGTCCGAGGCAGTACGAAACCTTGGGTCATGTTTGTATCCAAGAATGAACATTACCTGTTCGACCCGGTTTTCAAATTCTCTGCGGACCATTGACAGTATCGTATTCCCGTTCACTTGCTATCGGGGAAATAGTTGCGCTTGGTTTGTCGCCAACTCGGAAGTTATGTTCTGGTAAACACCTGTGAGTCTAGCTCACTCGCCGCTCAGCAGCCGCTCAACCTCATCATGCAGGCGCTCGGTGATCGCAACTTCGCTGTCTTCGGGCCTGAAGCGGATGGCCTCGCCTACGCGCACCTCGAGCATTCCCGAGCGGAACCAGCTTCGCTTTCCCGTTTTCATCTCGCCTAATCCGCGAATCGCGGTCGGCACTACGGGCACGCCGCTCTGTTTCACAAGCAGTCCGATGCCCGGACGGAAGCGCGCCAGCTGTCCCGCGGCCGATCGCGTGCCCTCGGGAAAGACCATCACGCTGTAGCCGCGATCCATGGCCTTTCCGGCGTGCGCAAAGCTCAACTGGAAATCGCGCTGGCGCGGCAGCGGGAAGACGTTGAAAAGCGCTGTCACCAGCCAGTAGGCCGGCGGACCCAACAGGTAAAAACCCTTGTGCCCACGCGGCCAGTCGGGATTGCGCCAATGCCGGAAGTCGTCGAGCATGTCTCCCGCCATGGCGACTGCGATGTGCCGGCGCAACGGCCCGGCAAGCGCGTACTGGATGAGCGGGCCGTCGTACGCGGTGACGTGATTGCCCACGATGAGCAGCGGGCCCGGCGGCAGAGGCTTTTTGGGGCCGACGACGCGCGGAGCGGCCAGGAACCTGGTAAGCGGAAGCTGAATGGCTTCAAGAAAGGCCACGCGAATCCAGTGGAACGGCGGCCACCACGGCCATGTGGGATAAATAAAATGCGTACGCGGTGGAGCGGGCAGCGCGACCGGTGCACCTGAAACCTCTTCCCTCTTCCCTGTTCCCTGTTCGCTAGTTCCGAGTCCCTGCCCCTCTCCGTCCCTGGTCCATATATTCCTAGTCGCTGCTCTTTCGGTCCCTTGTTCCCTTGTTCCTTTGGTCCCAGTATCTCCGCTCTCTCGCTCCATCGTTTCTTCGTGCGCAGTGCCGGTCACCAGTTTCCGCAGTTCTCCCAGTGTCTGCACAGCTTCAAGCAGGCCGCTGCCCTCGACGATGCCCAGCCGCTCCTCGATGGCCGCGGCAAGCTGCACGCGTCCCAGGCTGTCGAGATGCAAATCTTCTGCGAGGCGCAACTCATCGCCCACGCCGTGATGCGTTTCTCCGGTGATCTGCGTGATGAGCGCGAGCAGCCAGTCGGCGGAAGGCCCGAAGGCGCCTTCAGGAACAGCAGGAGCGCCGCTGCCGGGCGGAGCCGCCGCTGCCTGAATGCGCGCGAGCCACGCGGCTACGGGCTTGCGCCGCACTTTACCGGTCGAGGTGCGCGGCAGATCCGGCTCCGGCCACAACACCCAGCGGCTGATGCGCTGGAAGTCGGCGAGCTTCGCGTTGGCTCGCGCGATGGCCGTCGCCGCTTCATCTCCGGAGCCTCGCACGGCGAGGACGGCGCAGGGTTCCGGGCCGTTTGGCGTCTCTATCGCGACCACTGCACAGGCTGCGATCTCTGGCTGTTCCTCGATGGCGGCTTCGATGTCCTCGGGATGAATGTTCAGCCCCGCCGCGGTGACGATGACTTCGCTCTTGCGGCCCAGAAACCGGAGCTCGCCCGATGCCTGCCGCTCCGCAATGTCGCCGGTGGCCAGCCACTCATCCTCGCGCGGGCGAAGCTGGCCGCCCTGCCACGTCGCGCCGGAGATCATGGGGCCGCGCACGAGGACTTCGCCGTCCGGACCGAGCTTGACTTCGCGTCCGGCCATTGGTTTGCCAATGGTGCCCCGGGCCACATGAAACGGATGATTAAGCGTGATCAATGCCGTCGACTCCGTCATGCCGTAGCCCTGCACCACTACGAAACCGAGGGCATTCCAGAAATGCTCGACTGGCCCGGACAGTGCGCCGCCGCCCGAGACGAAGGCCCAGAACTTGAATCCGAACTGCCAATGCGCCTTGCGAAAACGCCACCATCGTTTCCAGGCGCTGAGTTTTTTGGAGCGCATGATTTGTTCGGCGAGCCCCGGCTGAGTGACTTCGAGATGCGTTTTGAGAAGGGCCAGCACGCGCGGCACGGCGGCCAGCACCGAAATGCGCTCGTTGCGGATGAGCTCGACGATGCGCGGTGCGGCGAGCCGGCTTTCGAAATGCACTTCGGCTTTGAGGATGGGCGGAATCCAGAGGCCCATGGTCTGACCGAAGACGTGGCTCAAGGGCAGCGTGTGCAGAATGCGCAGGGGATGAACGAGCCGCTCGTAGCGCATATAAGGCTGTGCGCCGTCTGCAATGGGACCTACGCTGGCCAGCACGTTGCCGTGCGTAATGACGACGCCTTTGGGGTCGCCGGTGGTGCCGGAGGTGAAGAGGATTTCGAGCGGCGTTTCGTGCTTGAGGCCGGAGATTGGGCCCATTTCCGCGGCGGGAAGGCGGTTGAGCCAGTCTTCAAAGGCCAGCGTGGGGATGGATTCGCCAGTGTGCGCGGCAGTGAGCTTGTCGAGCAGAAGCGCGTCGCCCACGGCGAGTTTGGGATGCACATCCGCCGCCACGCGCGCGGCAAAATCGACGGACCCCGCGGCATCGAGTGGCACGGCCAGCACGCCGCGCAAAATGCACCCGTGAAAGGCGGCGATCCATTCGGCGCTGTTCTCGGCCCAGAGCAGGACGCGGTCGCCCTGGGCGATTTTCTGCTCGGATAGAAACGCGGCGAAGCGGCCGGCCAACTGCGCCAATTCGCCATAGGTGGTGGAGTGCCGCCGGTTGCCGCGGTAGTTGACAACCGCGATCTCGCGGGCCATCTTCGAGTCCGGGCGCCGAAAGTCGTCGATCAGTGTAGCCAGGTGCTCGCGCATGGGTTTGTCCGGCTGGGATTATGGTACGCGATGGCGGTGCGCTGGTTGGCTCGCTCCGTCGTACACTGGAGTCACCAGGGCTTCCCATGAAAAAACTCGCCATCGGCGCTTATGTTCTTGTCACTCTGGCATTGCTCGGCTGGGGGTACTACCAGGCGATCTACGTCGCGCCTAACGATGCCATGCAGGGCGAAATCTTTCGCATCATCTACTACCACGTGCCGTCGGCGGCGGTGG